>NZ_JBHTVA010000010.1:0-8289 GCF_042793325.1 Embleya sp. NPDC056575 | reverse complement strand
ACCGGTAACGGTCAACACCTGTACTTCGCCCCAAACGCCGCGGACACCCGCGCGTCCCCCCGACGTCCACTACCCGGGACGGGGCGGCCGTACCCGGCCGCCGCGTCCGGTCTCGTCGCCCCTATGTCATACGGTCGGGCACGTGACTCCCGGCAGGGTCAGCGCCACCCGTGCGTGCGAAACCACGACGCTCACGCCGGACAGCAGCGTGATCCGCAGCGCGTTGACCGTGATTCCCCGACCACCGGGGTCGACCACCTGCTCGTTCACGCGCACCGTCGCCACCAGCGGGATCGTGATGTCCACATTGACGTTCGGGTTCACCACCGGTGCCCCGGCCACCCTCAGATTGGTCAACGTGACCGAACCGCTCGGTGTGGCACCGCCGTTGGCGTCACCCTGCACGCTGGCGAGCGCCTCGACGACATCCGCGGTGACCAGTCCGCCGAGCAGGTTCACCCCGGCCGTCTCGGCGCGTGCGTGCGCCCGTTGCAGGCCGTTCGCGTCGATCGTGCCCTCCGCGCGGGTGGTGACCACGCCCGCGTCGCCGACGGTGCCCAGCGATACCGTCGCGACCTTGTCGGTGTCGACCGCCGCGACGTTCGAGCACGTCACGTCGGACGCGGCGATCGGGCCGATGTCCCCGAGCGGCGACTTCAGCGCGGCTCCGTACGCGTGCGCGTCGAATCGCATCGTGTCGAACACGACGCTCGCGCACCCCGGCAGGCTCACCCCGACGACGTTCGTGAAACCGGCCGCGCAGTTCGTGTACGTCCCGCGCGCCGCCGAGGTCACCTGGACCTGTGCCGTGCAGGACCCCTGACCCGCGATCAGGTTGCCGGACACATCGACCGTGCCCCCGCCCGCCGGCGCGACGACCGAACCGGCATCACACGTCGTGGTGGTCACCCCGGTCGCCTTGAGGCCGGCCGGCAGCGTGTCGGAGAACGACCAACCGGGCTTGGCGCCAAGCTCGTTCGTGTTCGTGATCGTGAAGGTCAGGGTCGAGGTGCCACCGGTGAGCACCGGCGTCGGCGCGAAGCCGATGTCGACCTGCGGGCTCGCGTCGACGAGCCTGACGTTGTCGAAGGCCACGTCGTTGCCGGTGCCGCTCGGCTGCTCGTTCACCAACCGGATGCCGGCCCGGTCGCCGGAGAACAGCACGGCGCCGTTGCTGGTGAAGGTGCCGACCTTGGCACCGCCGATCGTCGTCGTGGCATCCACGCACGCCTCGATCGGGCGCGTGAACGCGGGCGTGGCCACCGTGCCGTCGAGCAGGTGGAAGCTGAACCTGGAATGGTTGGCGAAGCAGTTGACCTCGGCGATGTCGACCGAGAACGCGATGAAGCGCCGACCGGCGGGCAACGGAATCGGCGTCACCGTCTCCAACTGCACCTTGCCGGCACCGGGATTGCCCGCGGTGTACGCCGTCACGGCGTGGTTCGTGGTCGAGGAACCGCCCGACCACTGACCGAGTACGCCCGCGAGGTTCTTGACCTGGGCCCAATCGCCCGGGACACACCCGCTGCCGACGGGCGGTGTGGTCGACGCGGCCGGCGACGTGACCCAGCCGTTGCACGCGGTCAACCAGGCCGGATCGGCGGTGTACGTCTCGCCCACCGGCGGACCGCCGGTGTAGTTCGTGAGCAGGGTCGGCGTCGCACCCTGGCCGTTCTCGAAGCCCTCGACGAAGATCGCCGCGGGTGCCTGCGGTACACCCGGTGTCCCGGGTGCGGCCTGCGCGGTGCCGACGGCGGGCAGTGCGGTCAGACCCGCGACCGCCACCGCGATGGATATTCCGACGCCGGTGAGGCGTCCGGTGCGCCGCCTTCTCATCGTGAACATGACGAAACCCCCTACGTTGTAAGGTGCCCGGCCGCACGCCCCACCCTGCGAGGCAGGCCGCGGACGGCGAGGCCGGAACCCTCGTGGACACCACGAGCCGTCCGACGCATCGCCTCGAACAGCAGAGCACCCATAACCCCGAACACACGGCCGCGCGGCGGCCAAACCACACCTACAGGTGAGGTCGGCGCGCACCGGCGCACACGATGCCGCCGTACACGCCTGAGGCGCGCCGGGTAACCGGTCCATCGGATTCGACTCCGAGTGGACCATTCGTGTGGACCGGACCACGCCTACCGTTGCGGTCATGATCGAAAAGCGCGGTGGGACCGTACTGACCACCCTTCTCCACCAGACTCCGCCGTTTTTGCCCGCGTCCGCCGAAGTGATGACCATGACGGTCGAGTTGCCGCCCGGCGACGCGGGTACGCCGCCCCATCGGCACTCGGGTCCGGTCTTCGGTTACATGCTCGAAGGCGAGATGGTGTTCGAGCTCGAAGGCGAACCCGAGCGGGTCATTCGCGCCGGCGAGGCGTTCTGGGAGCCGGGCGGCGACGTCATCCACTACCAGGCGGGCAACAATCTCGCCGACGCGTGGAGCCGGTTCGTGGTGGTCATGGTCGGCGTCCCCGGCGAACCCATGCTCACCCTCGTCGACGCGGCGGAACTGCTCGCGCGGAAGGATCGCCGGGCGCCTCGACCGACGAAGTAACCGCCGAACCCGTACACCGGCCGGGTCGCCGAAGCCTCGGCCCGCCCCCCGACAGAAAGCCGAAGTTCCGAACATGCATGTTCTCGTTGCCGGCTCGACCGGCGTCCGGGGCAGCCGGGTCGTCCCCGCGCTCGTCGGCGCGGGGCACCGGGTCACCGCGCTGACGCGCCGCCCGGAGGCCGCGGCCGATCTGCGGGCACACGGCGCCGAGGTCGCGTTTGCGGACGTCTTCGATCGCGAGGCGCTCACCCGCGTGGTGGGCCGGGCGGAGCCCGACGTCGTGATGCATCAACTCACCGGTCTGTCCGCGGTCGACCTCGCGGCCAACGCCAGGATGCGCGTCGTCGGCACCCGCAATCTCGTCGATGCCGCACGGGCGGCGGGAGTTCGGCGCATCGTGGCGCAGAGCATCGCGTGGGCGTACGAGGCGGGAGACGAGCCCGCCGACGAGACGACGCCGCTGGACGACACGAGCGTCGAACCGCGACGCGGCACGGTCGAAGGGGTGATCGCCCTGGAACGGGCGGTCCGCGAGCTCCCCGAGTGGGTGGTGCTGCGCTACGGCCTGCTCTACGGCCCGGGTACGTGGTTCGCGGCAGACGGGACCAAGGCGGCCGACGCGCGCGCGGGCCGGTTGCCCGGCGGCCCGGACGTCTCGAGTTTTGTCCACGTCGACGATGCCGCCGCCGCAGCGGTGGCCGCGTTGCACTGGCCGAGCGGCGTGGTCAACGTGGTCGACGACCAGCCGGCGACCGCCGACGAATGGGTGCCGGCGTTCGCTCGGGCGGTGGGCGCGCCATGGCCCGCCGCAGCGGCCGGTGTACCGCACGCCGCCTGGGCCCGAGGCGCGGACAACCACCTCGCCCGCAAGCACCGGGGCTGGATCCCGACCCATCCGTCCTGGCGGTCGGGGTTCGACACCCTGTGAGTCGGCGAGGGCACGCGCATGATCACGGCGCGAGGGAACGAGCCGCGGCACCGATGTCCGGACCGTGCGCCCCGACCACCCGGGAGCAGCGTGGTGATCGTGTCCGTCCTCGAACCGTACTTCACCCGATAGCGGCACCGCCGGGGCGACCTCGTCCCGGAGCCCGGCCGACCGGCGGCGGCTCGATGGGCGACCACGGCTCGTCAGGGGGCCGGGATGGGCGGCCGGCCGGGCGGGGGGATCCGTCGGTAGACGGAGGTCAGCAATTGCGTCTTCGCCGGGCCCGAGACCCGCCACCGCAGGTGCCATTCGTCCTGGGACACGACGGTGAACTCCCCGTCGTAGAAGTCCGCTGCGCAGGGGTGGCGGGTACTCCAGCGGCCGGTACGCAGGTCGAGGTCGTGGAACGGCCTGCCGTCGGCGAAGAGTACGTCGGCGGTGCCGTCGGCGCGCGGCACAAGCCGGTGACTGCGGCTCGCCGGGTTGGTCACGCCACCCCACTCGAACTCGCCGGACTCCTCTTCGAGCAGCTCGTCGCCGACGCGCCGAAACTCCGCGGTGCCGATGAAGGAGCCCCGGGCGCCGGAGAGTTCGTCGATCACGGTGCGGTTGATGGACCAGCGGCCGACGAGGTAGGCGACGGCGTCGGGGACGGAACACATGCGTCCATGATCCGTCATCCGCTTCGACCCCGAGCGGCCACCCTGGTACCGACCGTCGACGCCGCCGCTTGGCGACACATCACCGCAGCCGTCTCCCGACCCCGCTCGCGAACACCCGGACATGACGACACACGAAGGACCCGCGGGTGTTGCCCGCGGGTCCTCGCGATTCACCAGGCGTATCCGTCAGCGGACGGTCGCGTGGTCCGTGCTTCCGGACCTATACGTAGGCCCACCACACCCAGCCCTTGACCCCACTGGCGTTGTGCTTCACGTAGTACCACCAGTTCGCCTCGCCGGCGTTCTTCTGGCAGTACACCGTGACGGTGGCGCCCTTCTGCAGCAGTCGATACACCGTGGAGTTGGTGTTCGGCTTGGCACGCAGGCGAACATTGCTGCCGGAAATCTTCGCCGTCTGGTCCCGGAGGTCGACGTCGCACGACGGGTGCGACGCGGCCGACGCCCCGGGAGCCACCGCCACCGCGCCGCCGGTCAAAAGCACCCCGGACGCGACCGCCACACCTACTCGCCGTCGCAGCTTCGTGGACTGCCACCGGAAACCGCGTTCTGACGTAACGGATCTCATCAATCCCCGTTCCTGCCCGCACATGGCGCGGACACGCTGGGTCGGCGACACATCGGCCACCGCGTGATCACGGTCGGCGGATCACGCTAATGGCCCGCCCCACGACCGGCTATCCGGATCACGCGCACCCCACCGACGCGGGAAACGTCACGGCGTCGCCCATGTGACCACGATGATGGGAGATACATGACGATAGATCCATAAAACTCCCTGAATGGGTAGAGGAGAGGGAGCCATAAGAAAGAAGGACGCCATGGCGCGGCACGCGAAAATCGCGAAGGGTGATCGGGTGAGTTGGCGCAGTCACGGAAGTACCGCCATCGGCATCGTCAAACGCAAGCTCACCCGACGGACACGCGCGGCCGGGCGAACGGTCGCCGCCTCGCCGCGGCAGCCGCAGTACGAGGTCGAAAGCGAGAAGTCCGGTGGCACGGCCGTCCACAAGCCCCAGGCCCTGAGGCGGGCGAAACGCAAAGGAAAGAGCTGATGGCCGAACGATCGGACAGCGACCGCGAGGACACGCGCCCGGGCGCTGCGAAGCGCCGGCGGCTGATCCCGGTTGCGGAGTAGGTGGCCACGTGAGCGAGAATGCCCCCGTGAGCGAAGAGACGGATGCGGTGGGCGAAGCGATCGCCGCAGAACTGCGTCTGATGGACCTCGACGTGCGCGCGTCCCGCTCGCTTGCCCTGCCGCTGCTGGACCCGGACTTCGTCGAGGTCGGCGCTTCCGGGCGGCGATGGACGTACGAAGAGATGCTTGCCGAGTTGCCCCGGATGAACGCGGCGGCGGAAGGCGGTCCGCGCTACGAACCCTCGAACTTCGTCGGCGCGCTACTGGCCCCCGGACTCGTGCATCTCACCTACGAGACCACGTTCGATGGAAGTCGGGCACGACGGAGCTCGCTCTGGCGCAAGCAGAGCGCAGCCGGGGTATGGCGGATGTACTACCACCAGGCAACGCCCATCCCGCCCGGCAGCGGTCTGTGATCGGGTGTATCGGACGATGACGGCCCGCGGGGGCCTGCTCCGAGTCGGCGGTGAAGATCCACACCACACGACATGCTGCCGCCTGGGGTGACCACGACGTGCGGTCCGATCGGGCCGGCAGGTCCGCGTGGTCGCGCACCACGAGCCATTCGCCGTTGAGGCGCCGGGCGGTGCGGTCAGGGTCGCCAGCCGGTCGTTCGACGGCATGTACGACGACGTCATCGCTCTGTGTCCGATGGTGGCTACTGTGGGTCGCGTCCGACGATCTGTGCGACGTGGCCTCCGGCGACGGTGACCACGAACCGGTGCCCGAGAGTGGCGGGTTCGGTGTCGAGGTGCAGGACGCCCTCGGCGCCCGCGTACAGGGCGGGGGTGCCGTCGACGATCGCGGACCAGGTGCGGGGGAGGACCTCGCCCTCGGTCGGCCAGTCGAACAGGTCGAGGGTGACCTCGAGGTCGCCGAAGCCGGGGAGCACGAGGTGTCCGTGCGTCGCGGGCATGTCCATGCCCCGATTCTGCGTCGATCCACCGGATCCCGCCTGGCGATGATGCCGGGGGAGCCCGACGTCAGAGGCGGTGTGTGGCGTCGACGGGTCGGGAACCGGCGACACCGGAGACGACCCCGCCTCGCTACGCCGGCCCTTGCGTGAGCACATCCAGGAGCCGGCGCAGCGACGCCAGGCAGCGGTCGCCGTCGTCGACGAGCGCGAGCAGGCGCGGAAGGTGCTCGACGACGCGGATCAGGCGCCCGGCCCGTACGTGTTCCCTGGCGTCGCACAGGGCCCGTGCCACGAGGCCCTGGGTCCAGGTCGCCGTGTTCAGGGCCTGCGCCCAATGGAGTTCGTCGTGGTAGGGCAGCCATCGACCGGCCTCGTACGCGCTGATCAGCGAGGTGGACTCGCGTTCGACGAACACCCACGTCCGGTCGTCGGCGACGAGTTCACCGCCGGCGCGGCCGGGCCGGTTGTCCCGACAGTGTGCGCACAGGCGTACCGGTCGGGGCGACCCGGCCGCGGTGCGCGGCGTTACGGCCGTCGCGCCGGCGGCCGGGGTGCGCCGGTCGCACAGGTGGCAGACGGCGACGGCGAGGAGCGGTCGAAGCGAGGAGTCGGTCACGGTCACGCCCGGTTCAACGACGCGGCCGGCCCCGAGTGGCGCGGTGGGGGCCGGGCCGGCTCGACGACGACCGCGTGACGGCGAACGCGCACCGCCCCGCCGCACGGGACGGCCGTACCCGTCGGAGCCTGCGATCGTGACGTGGAGCCGTCACCCGCGCCGCGGACGACCCAACACCCGCGACCCCCGGATCGGTCGACGCGGTCATCGCGCGGTGCGGCGGCCGACGGCTGCGTGGTGTGTGCCGCGGAACCCCCCGACCCGCTTCCCGAGGGGACGAATCCGGGACAACGGCTCGGGACGTACGCCAGACTTTCCCATGGCTCGGCCCCGGGACGACCGTCCCGGGAAACGATGTTCGAGTAGGGAATACTCATGAACATACCTTGGCCAAGGCACCACCGAGCGACCCTCCCGACAATCCTGGCGCTGCTGCTCGCGTTAGTCGTGGCCGCGCCGGGGACGTCCCGCGCGGCCGCGGATTCCGGCGACACCGGTGTCATCAGCGACCCGGCCGCCTGCCCGTGCACGTTGTGGCCGTCGACCGACGGGCCCTCGTTCGGGCCGGATCCGGACACCTCCGCCACCGAACTCGGCGTCAAGTTCCAAGCGGACCGGGCCGGTTACGTCCTCGGCGTCCGTTTTTGGAAGGACGTCGCCAACACCGGCACGCACACCGGCACCCTGTGGTCCGAGGCCGGCGTACAACTGGCCACCGCCACCTTCATCACCGAGTCCGAGTCGGGCTGGCAGCAGGTGAACTTCGCCCAGCCCGTCGCGGTCACCGCCGGCACCACGTACGTGGCCTCGTACCACGCGCCCAACGGCAGGTACAGCAACGACCAGAACGGCCTGACCGCCGCCCGCGTCCGCGGCCCGCTGACCGCGCCCGCGAGCGAGGCCGTCGGCGGCAACGGCGTCTACGCCTACGGGAGCGGGTTCCCGAACTCCACCTGGAACGACAGCAATTACTGGGTCGAACCGGTTTTCGGCACCACCGACACCCGCGGCCCCGCGCCGAAGGTCCTCGACTTCTTCCCGAAGGGCGACCAGGAGGTGCCGATCGACACCGTGTTCACCATCACCTTCGACCGAGAGGTGCAGCCCGGCACCATCCATTGGGGGGTCTACCGGGGCGAGACCGACAACTACCGCGGCACCATGACCTACGACCCCACGACCGGCGTCTCCACCTTCGTTCTCGACTACGCGCTGGAGCGCGCCAAGTCCTACACCGTCGATGTGGTCGGTGTGAAAACCCTCGACGGCGCCCTGCTGTCCGAGGTGAGGTGGGGCGTCAGGACGGTCGGCAGCCAGTCCTCCCTCTGAAGCGGCCCCGCACCGTCGCGTTCGCGCATGCATCCGCGTCGCGCCGGCCGTCGGTGACGGGCGATCGGCGCGTCGCGATCCACGCCGACGCCACCCGGGCGACCGCCGTCCGGGCCCGTCGCGGG
>NZ_JBHTVA010000009.1:170572-216482 GCF_042793325.1 Embleya sp. NPDC056575 | reverse complement strand
CGACCACGAGGTCGCGGGCCTCGGCGCGTGATGGGCGATCATGGGGTCCATGACCATCGACCAGAACCTTTTCGGCGGACCCGATCCCACCTACCTGCCCGAGGAGTCCGAGCCGCTGGCGCTGCTCGTGGACGGCGTGCCGGCGGCCGAGGTGGCCGCGAAGTTCCCGACCTTCTCGCTCGCGTGGGCCGACCTGGCCGACGAGGCATTCGACCGGGGCAGCGTGATCGAGTCCTACGCCTACGCGCGGGTGGGCTACCACCGCGGACTGGACGCGCTGCGGCGGGCGGGGTGGCGCGGGCACGGGCCGGTGCCGTGGGAGCACGAGCCGAACCGGGGGTTCCTGCGTTCCCTGCACGCGCTTGCGCGGGCCGCGGGTGCCATCGGTGAGGAGGAGGAGTACTCGCGCTGCACCATCTTCCTGCGGGACAGCAGTGCGACGGGGGCCAACGCCCTGGAGGGCTGAGCACCCGGCCTCCGGCCGAGGTGGCCTCAAACGCCGGCCGGGCTGATTGGCCTCAAACGCCGGCCGGGCTGGTTGGTTTGCCCGGCCGGCGTTTTTGGCTGCGGCTGCTGTTCGGCCGCGCCCCGGGTGGGGCGCGGTCGCGGTGTTACGCCGGGACGAACAGGCGCCAGCCTGTCGGGCGTACCGTCCAGGTGCGCAGGTGGACCGGGCCGGTGGGCATTCCGTCGGCGGCGTAGGTGAAGTCGCGGCCGCGTACCGTGATTTCGTGGGCGCGCAGTTGTACCGGTGCGTCGAGGGCCGGGTTGGTGCCGAAGCGGGACGTGCCCGGGTGGCCGGTGATCATCACGGTCGCGGTGCCCACGCCGTTCGAGCCGTTCGCCCCGTGTGTTCCGCTTCGGCCGTTGTACCCGTTCACTGTGACTTCCGTCATCCTCGGGCCGGGCGTGCTCGACCCGTCGCAGCCCAGGTGCACGGACAACACGGGGCGATCCGTGTCGGCCACGACCCGGCCGTCCGCCTCGATCCGCAGCCGGTGTCCCGAGGGCCCGACGGCGGCGCCGACGGTGCTCGACACGGTCCGCGCGGCCTGATCCCACAACCCGCGCCAGCCGCGTCCGGACATGCCCGCGACCGGCCCGACGCGACCGGCACGCACGCCGTGTCCGATCCGGACCGAGCGCAGCGCGAGGCCGCCCAGGTCGTCCGACAACAGGTCGAAGGAACGTTCGTTCTCGCCCAGTGCCACGCGTGCCGCCTTGGCGGGCTCGGCCGGCAGGCCCAGCGCCTCGGCGAGCCCGTGGCCGCTTCCGGTGTCGATCGGGACGATGCCCAGCGGCGTCTCGCCGAGCTCGCCCGCACGATCCAGTAACCGCGCGACGGCGTGTACTCCGGCATCCCCGCCGATCACCACGACACGCCGACGCCCCCGCCGCGCGAGGGCGCGCTGCAGGTCGGCGGGGTCGGTGGGAATGACGATCTTGCTGGGGGCGCAGGCCCGCAGAACATCGAGCGCGACCCGGACGGATTCGCCGTCCGCCGAGCGAGCCGCAGGGTCCGTGATCACGAGCAGCGAGCGCTCGGCCGACACCGGTCGTCCTTCCTCAGGTAACCTCTCCCCGCAAGAGCCCCTTGCCGCGCATCGCGTCAAGGGGCTTGGACCGTCCGGGGCTCCCGTTGTCAAACATGCCCCGCCTGGAAGGGGTGTACGCCTCATGCCCGCACTCGTACTCGTCGGCGCCCAATGGGGAGACGAGGGCAAGGGGAAGGCTACCGACCTGCTCGGCGGATCCGTCGACTACGTGGTTCGGTACCAGGGCGGCAACAATGCCGGCCATACCGTTGTCATCGGCGATCAGAAGTACGCCCTCCACCTGCTGCCCTCCGGCATCCTCACGCCCGAGTGCACGCCCGTCATCGGCAACGGTGTCGTGGTCGACCCGGGGGTGCTGCTGCACGAGATCAGCACCCTGGTCGAACGCGGCATCGACACCTCCAAGTTGCTCATCTCGGGCAACGCGCACCTGATCACGCCGTACCACCGCACTTTGGACAAGGTGACGGAACGGTTCCTCGGCAAGCGCAAGATCGGCACCACCGGACGCGGCATCGGCCCGTCCTACGCCGACAAGATCAACCGGGTCGGGATCCGCGTCCAGGACCTGTTCGACGCCGGCATCCTGACCCAAAAGGTCGAGAGCGCGCTGTCGGACAAGAACCAGATGCTGGTCAAGATGTACAACCGCCGCGAGCTGAAGGTCGAGGAGATCGTCGAGGAATACCTCGGCTACGCCGATCAGCTGCGGCCCTACGTCACCGACACCACGCTGGTCCTGAACCAGGCCCTGGACCAGGGCAAGGTCGTCCTGTTGGAGGGCGGTCAGGGCACGCTGTTGGACGTGGACCACGGCACCTATCCGTTCGTCACCTCGTCCAACCCCACGGCGGGCGGCGCGTGCGCCGGATCCGGCATCGGCCCGACCAAGATCACCGGTGTGATCGGCATCCTCAAGGCGTACACCACGCGCGTGGGTGCCGGCCCCTTCCCGACCGAACTCTTCGACGAGGACGGCGAGGCGCTGCGCCGGATCGGCCACGAGCGCGGCGTGACCACCGGGCGCGACCGGCGCTGCGGCTGGTTCGACGCGGTCATCGCGCGGTATGCCACCCGGGTCAACGGGCTCACCGACTTCTTCCTGACCAAGCTGGACGTGCTCACCGGGTGGGAGCGGATCCCGGTCTGCGTCGCGTACGACATCGACGGCGTGCGGCACGACGAACTGCCCATGTCGCAGACCGACTTCCACCACGCGAAGCCGATCTACGAGATGTTGCCCGGCTGGACCGAGGACATCACCGGCGCGCGCACCTTCGCGGATCTGCCGCGGAACGCGCAGGCTTATGTCCGGGCCCTGGAGGAGATGTCCGGCGCCCCGATCTCGGCGATCGGCGTCGGCCCCGGCCGCACACAGACCATCGAGATCAACAGCCTGCTGCGCGGCAAGTAGCGCACGGATTCGAGGCCACGCGGGGTCCTGCCGACACACTGTCGGCAGGACCCCGTGATCGTTGACAATCTGTCGCTTCGGACGGCGTTTGCCCGGCCTTAGGGTGGCCGCATGAGCACTCTGGACCCGGCGGCCGGGAAGGCCGTCTACGACGCCGACCGCGCCCACGTCTTCCACTCCTGGTCCGCACAGGGGCTCATCAGCCCGCTGGCGGTCGCGGGCGCCGAGGGTTCCTACTTCTGGGACTACGACGGCAACCGATACCTGGACTTCGCGTCCCAGCTGGTCAACACCAACATCGGACACCAGCACCCCAAGGTCGTCGCGGCGATCAAGGCGCAGGCCGACAAGCTGTGCATGGTCCAGCCGGCCTTCGCCAACGACGCCCGCAGCGAGGCCGCGCGGCTGATCACCGAGCTGGCGCCCGGCGACCTGAACCGGGTCTTCTTCACCAACGGCGGCGCCGAGGCGAACGAGAACGCGATCCGGATGGCGCGGCTGCACACCGGCCGGCACAAGGTGCTCTCCACCTACCGCTCGTACCATGGCGCCACCGCCAACGCGATCGCGCTGACCGGCGACCCGCGCCGCTGGCCGAACGAGACCGGCGTGTCCGGCATCGTGCACTTCTGGGGCCCGTACGCCTACCGCTCCGCGTTCCACGCCGACGGCGAGGCGCAGGAGTGCGAGCGCGCGCTGGCGCACCTGGAGAACACCATCGTGTTCGAGGGCGCCCAGACGATCGCCGCGATCGTGCTGGAGACCGTGGTCGGCACCGCCGGCATCCTGGTGCCGCCGGCCGGCTACCTCGCGGGTGTGCGGGCGCTGTGCGACAAGTACGGGATCATCTTCATCGCCGACGAGGTGATGGCCGGGTTCGGCCGCACCGGCGCGTGGTTCGCGGTGGACAACTGGGACATCACCCCCGACCTGATCACCTTCGCCAAGGGCGTCAACTCCGGCTACGTCCCGCTCGGCGGCGTGATCATCTCGGACCGGATCTTCGAGACCTTCCGCGAGCGCCCCTACCCGGGCGGCCTGACCTACTCCGGTCACCCGCTGGCCTGCGCCGCCGCCGTCGCGACGATCACCGCGATGCGCGACGAGAAGATCGTCGAGAACGCCAAGTGGCTCGGGGAGAGCGTGATCGGCCCCGAACTGCGCGCGATGGCGGCGCGGCACGCGAGCGTCGGCGAGGTGCGCGGCCTCGGCGTGTTCTGGGCGATCGAGCTGGTCAAGAACAAGGAGACCCGCGAGCCGCTGGTCGCCTACAACGCCGCCGGCCCCGCCGCGCGGCCGATGAACGAGTTCACCGCGGCGTGCAAGGCGCGCGGCCTGTGGCCGTTCGTCAACATGAACCGCACCCACGTGGTGCCGCCGTGCACGAGCACCGAGGCCGAGGTCAAGGAGGGCCTGGCCATCCTGGACGAGGCGCTGACCGTCGCCGACGCGTTCTGCGGGTAGCCCTTCGCACCGCGTGCGACACTTCGCGAACCGGGCCGTACCCGCGCCGACTTCGGCGCGGGTACGGCTTTTTCGCGTTTCCGCCCCCGGTGTTCGCCGCCCGATCACCCCTTCGGGCCCCGACTCCCGGCGTCCCGGGCGAAATCGGATGGGCACGTTGCTCCCCAAATCGGATATCGGTTCATATGATCGACGCGATCGACTTGATCGGACGGGTGCCCGTCGGCGCGACGGTGCCGACGGCCGGCGAGAAGAGACCGCGTGCAGTCGGCACAGGGCAGTGTTTTAGACGGCGGCCTGCTTTTCGGCCCGGCCGATCCCGGCGGTGCTCAGGCCCCGTTGCGGCGGATCAGCCTGCGCCAGGAGATCGCCGAGGTGTTGAGCGACGACCTGGTGACGGGCCGGCTGCCGGCCGGTACCTCGCTCACCGTCAACGAGACCGCGCAACGTTTCGGGGTGTCGGCGACCCCCGTGCGCGAGGCGCTGATCCAACTGGCCGCGCAGGGCCTGCTGCTCGGCGGCCACCATCGCGGCTTCCAGGTCTGCCGGTTCACCTGGACCGACTTCGCCGAGATCGTCGAGTCGCGCCGACTGCTGGGCGTGCCGCTGATCGGCCGGATCGCCCGGACCGCGCCGGACGAGGCGATGCCGGTGCTGCGCGCGCTCGGCGACCGACTCGACGGCGCGCACTGGAACGGCGACGTGTCCGAGGTCGCGCTGCTCGACCGGCGGTTCTTCGGCGAACTGGGTCGCTGGAGCGGCAATCGCCGACTCGCCGACGTGCTCGCGGTCTTTCGGGTCCAAGCCTGGATGTACATCGTCCCCTACCTGCGCGACGCCCCGCCGACCGCGTCGGGCTGGGGCCGCTATCGCGAACTCGCCGACCGGGTCGCCGCGCGCGACGCGGAGGGATCGATGGCGCTGATGCGCGACTACACCTCGGCCGGTCGCCGGCTCGCCCGCGAACTCGCGGACGCGCACTGACGCTTGCCCACAGGATGGGGGCCGGCGCGGTGGCGGTACGGTGGCGCCGGTAACCGCCGCGTGGGATCGACAGGACCGGGAGCTGCACCGTGGATTGCGACGTCTGGCTCGTTCCGCTGGTGGACGCGCTGTGTCACAACCCGGAGAATCCGTTCCGCGACGAACTGGCCGCCTACGACGCCGCACTGGTGGGCCACGGCCTGCCCACCGTGCCGGTGCGCACCTGGCAGCCGGGCACCGCAGAGGTGCGGCTCGCGGGCGCGTTCGACCACGAGTCGCTGCACTACCTGCGCCGCGCCTACCTGCTGCACCGCACGGGGTTCCCGGTCACCCCGGTGGAGCGACTGGGCGAGGACTACGACCGCCTCCTGGAGACCTTCGAGGCGGCCGCCCAGTTCTCCCACCTGGTGTGGCACTACGACCACGCCGGCGCCTACCTGCCGATCGACTTCCCGCAACCGCTGATGGACGACCCGCTGCCCGAGGAAGGCGGGCCGCTCGGCTCCAGCCTGGGCATGCTGCGCGAGCTGGAGGACCTGGCCCCGTTCATCGGCGTGGACCTGCTCGACCCGCCCAGGCCGACGCCGACCTACGACGGCGCCCCGTTCGCCCGCGAACGTTTCGTCTGGGCGACCCTGTACGCCGCCGCCCAGGAGAGCGTCACCCTGGGCGCGATGGTCGTCTTCGCCTGAGCGCGGGGGCATCCGCCGCCGGGTGTGCCACTAGGCTGCCCGTGTGAAGGTCCTCGTGATTGGCAGCGGTGCCCGTGAGCACGCCCTGTGCCGCTCGCTCTCCCTCGACTCCGCGGTGTCCGCCGTCTACTGCGCGCCCGGCAACGCCGGCATCGCGCAGGTGGCCGAACTGCGCCAGGTCGACGCCCTCAACGCCGGGGACGTCGCCGACCTCGCCCAGCGCCTCGGCGTCGACCTCGTCGTCGTCGGCCCCGAGGCCCCGCTGGTCGCCGGGGTCGCGGACGCCGTGCGCGCGCGGGGCATCGACTGCTTCGGCCCGTCCGGTACCGCCGCGCGCCTGGAAGGCTCCAAGGCGTTCGCCAAGGAGGTGATGGCCGCCGCCGGTGTGCCCACCGCCCGCAGCTACGTGTGCACCACCGCCGAGGAGGCCGACCGCGCCCTCGACGCGTTCGGGCCGCCCTACGTGGTCAAGGACGACGGCCTCGCCGCCGGCAAGGGCGTCGTGGTCACCGACGACCTCGACGTCGCCCGCGCGCACGCCGCGTCCTGCGACCGGGTGGTGATCGAGGAGTTCCTGGACGGCCCCGAGGTCTCGCTGTTCGTGCTCTGCGACGGCGACGACGTGGTGGCCCTCCAGCCCGCCCAGGACTTCAAGCGGGTCGGCGACGACGACGCGGGCCCCAACACCGGAGGCATGGGCGCCTACACCCCGCTCCCGTGGGCCCCCGAGGGCCTGACCGAGGACCTGGTGCGCACCGTCGCCCAGCCCACCGTGGACGAGATGCGCCGCCGCGGCACCCCGTTCTCCGGCGTGCTGTTCATCGGCCTCGCGCTCACCTCGCGCGGCCCGCGCGTGATCGAGTACAACTGCCGCTTCGGCGACCCCGAGACCCAGGTGGTGCTGGCGAGCCTGGCCACCCCGCTGGCGGGCGTGCTGCACGCCGCCGCGACCGGGCGACTGGGCGAACTGGAGCCGCTGCGCTGGCACGAGGGCGCGGCCGTGACCGTGGTGGTGGCCGCCGAGAACTACCCCGCCACCCCGCGCACGGGCGACCCGATCAAGGGCCTGGCCGAGGTGGCCAAGCTCCCGCACACCTACGTCCTGCACGGCGGCACCCGCCGCGGCGAGGCCGGCGAGGTGTTGTCCTCCGGCGGCCGCGTGCTCTCCGTCACCGGCACCGGGGCGACCCTGGAGCAGGCCCGGGAGCGCGCGTACGAGGGTGTGGCCCTGATCGGCCTGCCCGGCTCGCACCACCGCACCGACATCGCCGCCAGGGCGAGCCGGGGCGAGATCTCGGTCGCCGGCTACCGGTCCCAGGGCTGAATTCGGCCGTTCGGCCCCTTTACCGGTCGGCTCAAACCCACACAGCCGTCCGGCCCCGGATCTCACTCGCAGGGATGGTGTTCGGCCCGAAGCGGCTGAACACCGGAACTCGTCGCATTATCGTGCGAGCACCGCGGGTCGTGACCGACGACCCGGACGAGTGATCCCCGGATCCAGGATCGGATGGGGGCGATGCGTGTGGGCGAGTCGGCCGAACCACTGGCGCTGGCCGAGGCACGCGCGCGGGCGCGCGCGGTGCTGTGGGTGCGCAACGGTGCCGTCCTGGCCGCGCTGACGGCCGCGGGCCTGCTGGTGTACTGGGCCTCGCGCACCTTCGGCGAGAGTGCCCCGGGTACGCTGCTCGCCGCCTTGGCAACGGCCATCGTGGCCGTGCTCGGGTGGGTCGCGCTCGACCTGGCGCTGGTGCGCCGCACCGGTGTCCCGGCGGTCGTGCTGGCCCCGGACGACGCGCCGGAGCTGCACACGATGGTGCGCGAGCTGGCCGAGCGCCTGAACGTGCCGGTGCCCGACGGCATCCGCTTGTGCCCGGAATGCGACAGCTGGCTGGAACCCGACCCCCGCCGACCCCGACGCACCGTCCTGGTGGTCGGTGCGCCGTTCCTGTGGTGGTTGCGGGTGGGCGAGTTGCGCGCCCTGCTCGCCCCGGTCGTGGCGGGTACCGAGGCGTCCGCCGAACCGGTGGTCGCCGGTGCCCGCCGCTGGGTCCGCCGCCTCGACGCGGTCGCCGACGTACGGCGCCCGCTCGGCCCGGCCCCGCTGCGCCCGGCCCGCCGGCTCTCCCGCTCCTTCGCCCGCCAACTGCTCGGCCTGTGCCAGGGCCACGCCGAACTGATGGAGCGCGAGATCGCGGTCGGCGCGGCGGCCCTGGCCATCCCGCTGGAGCCCGAACTGCGCGCCACCGCGCACGAACAGGTCGGCCTGGCCTACGCCGGCTGGGACCGCCTGCTGACCCGGCTCGCCGCTCCCGCCTGGGCCATCGGCCGCCGCCCGGACGCGCTGATGGCGGGCGTGGTCTCGGCGCTGACCGAGTTGTCCCGGCGGGACAAGCTCGCCGACGCGTTCGGCGCCCGCCTGGCCGAGCGGGCCGCCGGCGACCTGCTCGCCGACCCGGTCGCCGTGGACGGCGAGATCTCCCGGCTCGCGGCGGGCATCTTCGCCGACGGGCCCACCCCCGAGCCGGTCTCCTGGGCCGACTACCCCGACGCGGTCATCGAGCCGGTGTGGCGGGCCCGCGCGGCGGCGTTCGCGGCCCCCGTCGACGACGCCCTGGCGGTGCTGCGCCGGGATCCGGACGAGGACCACCGCAAGGCCGCCGACCACCTGTTCGCGGTGGTGGCGTGCGCGGCCCTGGACACCGGCCGGATGCACCCCGCGGTGGACTGGCTGGACGGCCCGGTCCTGGTCGACGGCTCCGGCCGCGCGGTCGACCTGGCGACGCTGATCACCCGTGCCGTCGACGAGCGCAACGACGCCCCGCTGCGCGCCTGGCTGGCCCGGATCGGCATCGCCACCCGCGAGCCGGTCCACCCCGACGGTTCGGCGGCCTGACGCCCTCGGGTCCGTGGTGGGGCCCGTGAAAGACTCACCCTGCCCCACCACACCCCAAGAAAGCGCTGGTTCCGTGAGCGGATTCGTCACCAAACCCGAGCCGGTCGAGGTCCCCGGTCTGACCCACATCCACACCGGCAAGGTGCGCGAGCTGTACACCGACGCCGACGACAACCTCGTGATGGTGGCGAGCGACCGGATCTCCGCCTACGACTGGGTCCTGGAGCCCGGGATCCCGGACAAGGGCCGGATCCTCACGAGCCTGTCGCTGTGGTGGTTCGACCTGCTGGCGGACCTGTACCCGAACCACGTGTTGTCCACCGACGTGCCCGCCGGCGCCCCCGCCGACTGGGCCGGCCGCACCCTGGTGTGCCGTCGCCTGGACATGGTGCCGGTCGAGTGTGTGGCCCGCGGCTACCTGGCCGGGTCCGGCACCGTGGAGTACCGCGCCTCGGGCTCGGTGTGCGGCGTCGCGCTGCCCGAGGGCCTGACCGAGGGCTCCGAGTTGCCCGAGCCCATCTTCACCCCGGCCACCAAGGCCGAGGTCGGCGAGCACGACGAGAACGTCTCCTTCGCGTACGTCGCCGAGCGGCACGGCGCGGAACTGGCCGACGCGCTGCGCCGGGCCACGCTCTCCGTCTACGGCCGGGCCCGGGACATCGCGCGCGAGCGCGGCCTCGTCCTGGCCGACACCAAGTTCGAGTTCGGCCTCGACCCGGCGGGGGGCCTGGTGCTCGCCGACGAGGTGCTGACCCCCGACTCGTCCCGCTACTGGCCCGCCGACCGCTGGGCGCCCGGGCACGCCCAGCCGTCCTTCGACAAGCAGTACGTGCGCGACTGGCTCACCTCGCCCGAGTCGGGCTGGGACCGCGTTGCGGACACCCCGCCGCCGGACATGCCCGAGGAGGTCGTCGCGCGCACGCACGAGAAGTACGTCGAGGTGTACGAGCGACTGACCGGCAACCGCTGGGCCTGATCGATTCGAGCCCGCCGGACGCCGATCCCCGGCCGGCCCGACACCCGTCGGGCCGGCCGGGGCGGTATTCGGCCCACGCGCCCCCGGCGGACTCGGCGCACACGACAGAAAGGCCGGATCACATAAGTGATCCGGCCTTCTTGTGGAGCGGACGACGAGATTCGAACTCGCGACCCTCACCTTGGCAAGGTGATGCTCTACCAACTGAGCCACGTCCGCACGACTCGGGGCGCTGCCCCGCGTTGTGTCCCCAACCCTACCCGATCCGCGGAGGTGGTTGCCACCGACCTCGGTTCGAGGGGCCGAGCAGAGCAGGCGACAGGAATTGAACACTGCGTCTCCCCCTTGGAAAGGGGGCGCTCTACCACTGAGCTACGCCTGCGTGTGTTCCCCGGTTTCCCGGGTGCAAGAGAACTCTATAGGACCCCCGAGGGTGCCCAGTACGCTCCGGAGTCGGATCATCACGGATGTCCGGGTTTGCCAGGGAAAGTTCTTTCGGAACGACCCCGGCCCCCGCTCCGCCGCAGGCGGGGACGGGGGCCGAGAGGTGGCCGGGTCGGACACGTGTGGTGTCGGTCGCCGGTGCGGAGGCGCGCTCAGTTCGCGGTGTTGGCGGCCTCGAATTCCGCGTATACCCGGGCAGGGATGCGCCCGCGGGCGGGTACGTCCATACCGCGCGCACGGGCCCAGGCCCGTACCGCCGCGGGGTCGGAGGCGACGGTCGTCTGGCGGAAGGGCTTTCCGGTACGCGCGGTACGTCGCGCGACCGCGAGATAAGGAGCCAGCGCATCCCGCATCTGCTGAACGTGCTCTTCCGAAAGGTCGATTTCATACGACTTGCCGTCGAGGCCGAAACGGATGGTTTCCGTGGCCTCGCTTCCGTCGATGTCGTCGTGCAGGCTGACGACTACACGCTGGGCCATGGCGGTGTCCTCTCGGGTGATAGCACCGAGGCGAAAAACAAAACTACATTGCCGAGTCTAAGCGCTAAACGCGAACCGTTGCGGTGTGGTCCGCTGTTCTCCGGTTCGGTAAGCGCTAATTTACCGGTCGGCGATTCGTTTTCACGATACGCGAGATATTCCTCTCGCCGCGCGAGGGCGGCGTGTCCAGAGTGTCGGCCGGTTTGATCCACAGCCTGTGGACAACGCGACGCCGAGTCGACAGCCGGATGAGCCCAGCCGGGGCACATTGCCCGTTTGAAGGCGATATATTGACATCCGGACCCGCCCGGGCTCCCTGTGGACAACCCCAAAGCTGTGGATAACTCGGCGCCGGGGTGGGTCGCCCGGAGGCGGCCGGTACCCTGATACCGCCGATCCATCGGGTGCCGGCGTCGACCGACCCGATCCAGCAGCAGGGTCCGACCCCCCGTATCCCGCGATACGGACGACCGGCCCGAACCATCACAGTGGGAGTGCCTGTGGCACGCGTCGTCGTCGACGTCATGCTCAAGCCGGAAATCCTCGATCCCCAGGGACAGGCCGTGCAGCGCGCGCTGCCGCGGCTGGGATTCGACGGAATCACCGACGTCCGCCAGGGCAAGCGTTTCGAGCTGGAGCTGGAAGGACCGGTCGACGAGGCCGCCCTCGCCCGCATCCGCGAAGCCGCCGAGTCCTTCCTCGCCAACACCGTGATCGAGGACTTCACCGTCCGCGTCGAGGCGGAGGGGGAGAAGTGACGATCCGCGTCGGCGTCGTCACCTTCCCCGGTTCGCTCGACGACCACGACGCCCGGCGCGCGGTGCGCATCGCCGGCGCCGAGCCGGTCGCCCTGTGGCACAAGGACAAGAACCTCCAGCAGGTCGACGCGGTCGTCCTGCCCGGCGGATTCTCGTACGGCGACTACCTGCGTTGCGGAGCCATCTCGCGCTTCTCGCCGGTCATGGAATCGGTGATCGAGCAGGCGCAGGCCGGTCTTCCGGTATTGGGCATCTGCAACGGTTTCCAAATTCTTTGCGAATCGCACCTGCTGCCGGGCGCGCTCACCCGCAACGACCACCTCCACTTCATCTGTCGGGACCAAAAGCTGCGGATCGAGAACACGTCCACCGCATGGACGTCGGACTTCGAGCCCGGACAGGAGATCACCGTTCCGCTCAAGAACGGTGAAGGCGGTTTCGTCGCCGACGAGCGCACCCTGGACATGCTGGAGGCCGAGGGCCGGGTGATCGCCCGCTACCTGGACCTCAACCCGAACGGATCGCGCCGCGACATCGCCGGCATCAGCAACGCGGCCGGGAACGTGGTCGGTCTGATGCCGCACCCCGAGCACGCGGTGGAGCCGCTGACCGGTCCCACGACCGAGGGCCTCCCCTTCTTCACCTCGATCCTGAAGCGCCTGGTGAACGCCTGATGAGCCTCGACACCGTCAAGAACGCGCTCGAACACCCCGACGTCGAGCAGCCCTTCGCCGAACTCGGCCTCAAGCCGGACGAGTACACCCGCATCCGGGAGATCCTGGGCCGCCGGCCGACCTCCTCCGAGCTGGCCATGTACTCGGTGATGTGGTCCGAGCACTGCTCGTACAAGTCGAGCAAGGTGCACCTGCGCCAGTTCGGCGACAAGATGCCCGAGAACGACGCGATGCTCGTGGGCATCGGGGAGAACGCCGGCGTCGTCGACGTCGGCCAGGGCTACGCGGTGACCTTCAAGGTCGAGTCGCACAACCACCCGTCCTACGTGGAGCCCTACCAGGGCGCCGCGACCGGGATCGGCGGCATCGTGCGCGACATCCTGGCGATGGGCGCCCGCCCCGTCGCGGTGATGGACCCGCTGCGCTTCGGCGCGGCCGAACACCCCGACACCCGGCGCGTGTTGCCCGGTGTGGTCGCGGGCATCGGCGGCTACGGCAACTGCCTGGGCCTGCCCAACATCGGCGGCGAGATCGTCTTCGACCCCTGCTATCAGGGAAACCCGCTGGTCAACGCGCTGTGCGTGGGCGTGATGAAGCACGAGGACATCCACCTCGCGCAGGCGTCCGGCGCGGGCAACCTGGTGATCCTGTACGGCGCCCGCACCGGCGGCGACGGGATCGGCGGGGTCTCGGTCCTGGCCTCGGAGACGTTCGACGCGGACGGCCCGGCCAAGCGCCCGGCCGTCCAGGTCGGCGACCCGTTCCAGGAGAAGCTGCTGATCGAGTGCACCCTGGAGCTGTTCCGCGAGCACCTGGTCGCGGGCATCCAGGACCTCGGCGGCGCGGGCCTGTCCTGCGCCACCTCGGAGCTGGCCTCGGCCGGGTCCGGCGGCATGCGGGTCGAGCTGGACACCGTCCCGCTGCGCGACCACACGCTCTCGCCCGAAGAGATCCTGATGAGCGAGTCGCAGGAGCGCATGTGCGCGGTCGTGGAGCCGGCCCACGTGGCCCGCTTCATGGAGATCTGCGACAAGTGGGATGTCATCGCCACCGTCGTCGGCGAGGTCACCGAGGGCGACCGGCTGGAGATCTTCTGGCACGGCGAGCAGATCGTCGACGTGCCGCCGCGCACCGTCGCGCACGAGGGGCCGGTCTACGAGCGCCCCTACGCGCGCCCGCTGTGGCAGGACACCCTCCAGGCCGACGCGGCCGAGCGGCTGCCCCGCCCGGGTACGGCCGACGAGCTGAAGGCGACCCTGCTCGACCTGGTCGCCTCGCCGAACCTGGCGGACAAGTCGTGGGTCACCGACCAGTACGACCGCTACGTGCTCGGCAACACCGTGCTGGCCCAGCCGGAGGACTCCGGCATGGTCCGCATCGACGAGGAGAGCGGCCTGGGCGTGGCGCTCGCCACCGACGGCAACGGCCGCTTCTGCAAGCTTGACCCGTACACCGGCGCCCAGCTCGCGCTGGCCGAGGCGTATCGCAACGTGGCCACCACCGGTGCCAGGCCGCTGGCCGTCACCGACTGCCTGAACTTCGGCTCGCCCGAGGACCCGGCGGTGATGTGGCAGTTCGCCGAGACCACGCGCGGTCTGGCCGACGCGTGCCAGGTCCTGGGCACGCCGGTGACCGGCGGCAACGTGTCGTTCTACAACCAGACCGGCGAGACGGCGATCCACCCGACCCCGGTGGTCGGCGTGCTCGGCGTGATCGACGACGTCGAGCGGCGCACGCCGGTCGGCTTCGCCGAGGAGGGGCAGATCATCCTGCTCCTGGGCGACACGCACGAGGAACTGTCCGGCTCGGCGTGGGCACAGGTGGCCCACGACCACCTCGGCGGCCTGCCGCCCAGGGTGGACCTGGAGCGCGAGCGGCTGCTCGCCGAGATCCTGATCGCGGGCTCGCGCGACGGCATGATCGACGCCGCGCACGACCTCGCCGACGGCGGTCTGGCCCAGGCCCTGGTCGAGGCGTGCCTGACCGGCGGCCACGGCGCGCGGGTGGTGCTGGCGGAGGACCTCGACCCGACCGTCGCGCTGTTCAGCGAGTCGGCGGGCCGGGCGATCGTCGCGGTGCCCAGGAGCGAGGAGATGCGCTTCACCGACATGTGCAAGGTGCGCGGCCTGCCGTGCGCCCGGATCGGTGTGGTCGACGGCGACACGCTCGACTTCCAGGGCCACTTCACGGTGGCGCTGGACGAACTGCGCACCGCCCACGAGCAGACCCTGAAGGCCCTGTTCGGCTGAGCAGGCGGCTTTCCCGTGCCCGTGAGGGGTGCCCCGTGCACCCCTCACGGGCATCGCCGTCTCCCGGCGGAGCCCCGCCGTTCCCTACGTCCCCAGCCGATACGGCCGGAACGTGCCGTGCCCGGGCCAGTACGGGTAGGGGATCGTGTCGAAGTGCGCGCCCTTTCGCGCGCTCTCCTCGTACGCGTGGTACCTGGTGTGCGCCGCGTCCGCCCAGCCCGCGAAGATCAACGTGTGGCCGGACGCGCCCGGAGCGGTGTTGAGCAGGATGTCGCCGGGGCGCAGGTCGTCCCCGCCGATCGGGTGCGACACCTCCGGCAGGGTCACCGTGGTCAGCCCCGGCGGCGGCAGCCCCCAGGCCATCGAGACCAGCCCCGAGCAGTCCGTGCGGTAACCGTCGTGGAAGCCGCTCATGCTGTAGCCCAACCCCAGGTCGGCCCATCGCTTCGCCCGGGCCACGATCTCCTCCCCGCCCGGCCCCGGCGCCGTGATCCGCACGACGCCCGCCCCGCGACCGATCGGTCGCACCGCGAACGGCCCGTCGTACACCTCCGGCGGCGCGAACGACGGCTCGCCCGCGCGGATCCACCCGTCCGCCGGTCCGAGCCCCGCGGCCGGCCCGCCCGTCGGCGCCAGGTCGAGCAGTCGGGTGGCCTCGCCGTGGTCCGCCTCCGCGTAGGACCGGGCGTTGTCGACCAGCCGATCGGCCAGATCCACCCCGCCCCGCTCGGCCCGATCCAGCGTCTCCACCGCCTCCCGAAGCCGGGTCCGCAGCACCTCGAAGGTCTCCGGCGCCAACGGGCGGCTCGCCGCGACATCGACCGCCGCCACCCGCTCGCGCAGCCCCCACACCTCCCGCGCCACCACCCGCAACCGACCCGCGAGCGTGACCAGAGCGTCGGGCGCGGCGGCGAACCCGGCGATCACCGCGCCGCCCACCGCTCGTCCAACCACGCCGCGCTGCCCGACGCCGGAAAACGCTCCGCCGCGTCCGAGCCCGCCGCCGACCCCACCCTTTCCCGAGCCGCCCGCTCGTTCGCCGCGATCCGGCCCAGCGCCGCCCGTATCGCCGCCGCGTGCGCCCGCAGCGCCTCGACCACGGCCAGCACCGCCGGCTCCGTCGCCGCGCACTCCCGACGCCAGACCTGCGCCCGGGCCGCGAACGCCTCCGCCGCCCCGCCGCGCCAGTCGACCGCCGTCGAGACCGGCCGCACCCGCTCCGCCGCCCCGGCCAACTCGGCCGCGATCGCCTCGACCCGGCCGGGATCCCCGTAATCGCTCATGCACCCAGCGTCACGGCACGCCGGCCGTGGCGGGCGAGCGCGCGCCGAATCCGTGCAGAAACGAATCGCCTACTCCGGGCCGAAAACCCGCCGACCCCAGCCGAAAACCCTCCACCCCGCCCGCCGACCGCCCTTTAACCTGCACCCATGACGAACCGCCCCGCAGCGCCCCGCCCCCGCAAGGTTGATCCGGCCAAGGTGCGCACCGCGCTGATCGCCGAGTGGCGCGCGATGGCCGAGGTCACGGCGCGGCTGACCCCGGAGCAACTCGCCGCCCCCTCCGGGCTCACCGGCTGGTCCACCGCCAACCTGGTCGGCCACCTGGCCGCGAGCGTCGAGGCGGTCCCGCGCTGGCTCGCCGAACCCGCCCCGACCGGCCCGCCGATCACCGTCGAGCAGTGGACCAACGGCACCGCCGCGCACGCCTCGGTGATCTCCGCCATCGCCGACGACATGGCCGAGGCCGGCCGCACCCCCGCCGACTGCGTCGACGCCGCGATCGCCGCCCTGGACGGCGTCCCCGACACCCGCACGACGATCACCCGGATCGGCCCGATGCGCCTGCCCGACATGCTCGTCACCCGCCTCGTCGAGGGCGTGGTGCACAGCGACGACCTGGAGCGGGCCACCGGCGAGCCCTTCCCACACGACCGCCACGCGCTCGGCACGGTGGTGCGCGCACTGGCCGACGCGCTCGCCGTCCGCGCTCCCGGACACGCGGTCGAGGTCCGCGTCCCGCCGTTCGCCGTAGTGCAGTGCGTCACAGGACCCCGGCACACTCGGGGCGTTCCGCCCAACGTGGTCGAGACCGACCCAAGGACCTGGATCCGCCTCGCCACCGGCCGTCTGACCTGGGCGGACGCCGTCGACGACGGCCGAGTCCTGGCCAGTGGCGAACGCAGCGACTTGTCCGGATACCTGCCACTGATGGGGTGATCCGCGACCGATCCGGCCCTGTCGTAGACTCGATCACGTGCCACGTGGCGATGGACGACTCAACCACGATCTCTTCCCCGGCGAGAAGGGCCCGCAGGACGCCTGCGGCGTCTTCGGCGTCTGGGCCCCCGGCGAAGAGGTCGCAAAACTCACCTATTTCGGTCTCTACGCTTTGCAGCACCGCGGGACGGAATCCGCGGGCATAGCTGTGAGCAACGGATCCCAGATCCTGGTCTTCAAGGACATGGGCCTGGTCTCCCAGGTCTTCGACGAAACCACTCTGGGCTCGCTTCGCGGGCACATGGCCGTAGGCCATGCCCGCTACTCGACCACCGGATCGTCCGTCTGGGAGAACGCCCAGCCGACGTTCCGGGCCACCGCGACCGGCAGCATCGCGCTCGGCCACAACGGAAACCTCACCAACACGGGTGAGCTGTCCCGTCTGGTCGCCGAGCAGGGTCCCGACAGCGGCGAACTCAACTACCCCTACCAGGGCCGGATCGAGGCCAGCAGCGACACCGACCTGCTCGCCTCGCTCCTGGCCGGCAGTCCCGACCTGTCCCTGGAACAGACCGCGATGCAGGTGTTGCCCGAGGTCAAGGGCGCCTTCTCGCTGGTCTTCATGGACGAGACCACGCTCTACGCCGCGCGCGACCCCCAGGGCATCCGGCCCCTCGTGCTCGGCCGCCTGGAGCGCGGTTGGGTGGTGGCGAGCGAAACCGCCGCCCTCGACATCGTCGGCGCCTCGTTCATCCGCGAGATCGAACCGGGCGAGTTGATCGCGGTCGACGAGCACGGCCTGCGCACCCGGCGCTTCGCCGAGGCCAAGCCCAAGGGCTGCGTCTTCGAATACGTCTACCTGGCCCGCCCCGACACCACCATCGCGGGCCGCGGCGTCTACGCGTCCCGGGTCGAGATGGGTCGCCGGCTTGCCGAGGAGTACCCGGTCGACGCCGACCTGGTCATGCCGACCCCGGAATCGGGCACCCCCGCCGCGATCGGCTACGCCGAACAGTCCGGCATCCCGTACGGAAACGGCCTGGTCAAGAACTCCTATGTGGGCCGGACCTTCATCCAGCCCAGCCAGACCATCCGCCAGCTGGGCATCCGGCTCAAGCTCAACCCGCTGCGCGAGGTCATCCAGGGCAAGCGCCTGGTCGTGGTCGACGACTCGATCGTGCGCGGCAACACCCAGCGCGCGCTGGTGCGCATGTTGCGCGAGGCCGGCGCGGCCGAGGTGCACGTGCGGATCTCCTCGCCGCCGGTGAAGTGGCCGTGCTTCTTCGGCATCGACTTCGCCACCCGGGCCGAACTGATCGCCAACGGTCTCTCGGTGGACGAGATCGCCAAGTCGCTCGGCGCCGACTCGCTCGCCTACATCTCGCTCGACGCGATGGTCGAGGCGACCACCATTCCCAAGGACCGGCTGTGCCGGGCCTGCTTCGACGGCGAATACCCGATCGAGCTGCCCGACCCCGAGCGGTTGGGCAAGCACCTGCTCGAAGGCATCGAGCAGTCCGTGCGCACCGACGTGGACGGCGTGCAGGCCCTCCTCGGCGGCGGCGGCGCGGAGGACGCGCTCCGTCGTCCCTGATCCGCCGAGTCCGCGCAGTCCAGCGAGTTTCCGTTTCCGGTGCGCCGCGTCGTGTCCCCCTTCCCGGGGGCGCGACGGGCGTTCCGCAAGGATCCACCCCGACCCGAAAGGGCCGCCGCCGTGAGCGACCAGTCCACCCCCACCCCCCGCACCGCGAGCTACGCCGCGGCCGGCGTCGACATCGAGGCCGGTGACCGCGCCGTCGAGCTGATGAAGCAATGGGTCGGCAAGGCCACCCGGCCCGAGGTCGTCGGCGGCCTGGGCGGCTTCGCCGGCCTGTTCGACGTCTCCGCGCTCAAGCGGTACGAGCGCCCCCTGCTGGCCACCGCGACCGACGGCGTGGGCACCAAGGTCGCCATCGCGCAGGCGATGGACAAGCACGACACGATCGGCCACGACCTGGTCGGCATGGTCGTCGACGACCTGGTCGTGTGCGGCGCCGAACCGCTGTTCATGACCGACTACATCGCCACCGGCAAGGTCTTCCCCGAGCGGGTCGCGGCGATCGTCAAGGGCATCGCCGAGGGCTGCGTACTGGCCGGCTGCGCGCTGGTCGGCGGCGAGACGGCCGAGCACCCCGGCCTGCTCGACCCGAACGAGTACGACGTCGCGGGCGCCGGCACCGGCGTGGTGGAGGCCGACGGCCTGCTCGGCGCGGAGCGTGTGCGCGAGGGCGACGTGGTGATCGCGATGGCCGCCTCCGGCCTGCACTCCAACGGCTACTCGCTGGCCCGCCACGTGTTCTTCGCCGTCGCCGGCTGGAAGCTCGACCGCGACGTCCCGGAGCTGGGCCGCACGCTCGGCGAGGAACTGCTCGAGCCGACCCGGATCTACTCGCTCGACTGCCTGGACCTGGCCCGGCGCACCGACGTGCACGCCTACTCGCACGTCACCGGCGGCGGCCTGGAGGCCAACCTGGCCCGGGTGCTCCCGGCCCACCTGGACGCCCGGCTGGACCGCTCGACCTGGACCCCGGCCCCGATCTTCGGCCTGGTCGGCGAGCTCGGCGAGGTGCCCCGGTCGGAGCTGGAGAAGACGCTGAACATGGGCGTGGGCATGGTCGCGGTGGTCGCCGCCGACGCCGCCGACGCGGCCCTCGCGGTGCTCGCCGAGCGCGGCGTGCCGGCCTGGATCCTCGGCGACGTCGTCACCGGTTCCGGCCGGGCCGTACTGAGCGGCGATCACCGGGCATGACGAAGGCACCCGCGGCGCCCGCCGTCGTCCCGCGACGGGACGGCGGCTCGGCCGTGGGCGTGTTCGCGAACACGCCAAACGGCCCGGGGTCGAGTAGTCGTCCTACTCGGTCCCGGACCGGGCGGTGTCACTGCGCACGGGCACCCCGGCTGAAGAGGGTGTTTCCTCCCGTGCCCGACGACGAGGGGTGCGGGGTCAACGATGGCGCGATCGGCCGTCGTCTTCCTCGTCCTCGTCATCGTTGTAGCGAGCCGAATACCCCGCGTAGGGGTCGTCGAACTCGTCTTCACTCGTGTCGTCGTCAACCTCGGGCTTGCCGATCGGCAAGTCGGTTGGCGACGACGCGCCCAGCTCTTCAGCCAGACGGCTCAGATCCGTACCGCCGCTGTTGTACTTCAGCTGGCGGGCGACCTTTGTCTGCTTGGCCTTGGCCCGGCCGCGCCCCATGGCTCGACCCCCTCAACGACGGGGCTCACGGCCCCGGGTCTTGACACGCGTTCATAGTCAGGGACGGTTCGATGGCACTTGAGAACCGGCCCGTAGGGGATTAACGGTACCTGCTTCCGCCGCCGGACGGTACGTCGCATGGGTGACAGCGGGGCTCGGACCCCGACCGGGCTGTGCCGTTGCAGCTGGTCAGGGGCCTGATCTGGGGTCCTTTGCCGGGTCTGACGATACCCTGTCGGTCAGCTTTGGAGGTAGATGTCACGCAGCCGGCCCACATCCGCCATCCGCCGCTCGGCCAATCGGTCGGCCGCGACGGCCGGTGGCACGCCCTCCTCGTCGGCCAGGGCGAAGATCCGCGCGGTGGTGGCGCGGATGCCGGAGGCCTTGCGCTTGGCCCGCTCGAAGTCGAATCCGTGCCGCTCGTCGGCCACCTGGATCACCCCGCCGGAGTTGACCAGGTAGTCCGGCGCGTAGAGCACGCCGCGCTCGGCCAGCGCCTTCTCGATCCCCGGATGGGCCAGCTGATTGTTGGCCGCGCCGCAGACCACGGCCGCGGTCAGCACCGGCACGGTGTCGTCGTTCAGCGCGCCGCCGAGCGCGCAGGGGGCGTAGACGTCCAGGTCCGGTATGCGGATCAGGGCGTCCGTGTCGGGCACGAAGTCCACCTCGGGGTGCTCGAGCCGCACCCGGGCCACCGCCCGCTCGTCGACGTCGGTGATCACCACCGAGGCGCCGTCGGCGACCAGGTGCCCGACCAGGTGCCGGCCCACCTTCCCGACGCCCGCCACGCCCACTCGGCGTCCGCGCAGCGTCGGGGTGCCCCAGCGGTGTTCGGCGGAGGCGAGCATGCCCTGGAAGACCCCGTACGCGGTCAGCACGGACGAGTCGCCCGCACCGCCGTTCTCGGGGGAGCGGCCGGTGACGAAGTCGCACTCCTTGGCGACCACGTCCATGTCGTCGACGTAGGTGCCCACGTCGCAGGCGGTGATGTAGCGACCGCCCAGGGACTGGACGAAGCGGCCGTAGGCGCGCAGCAGCACCTCGGACTTGTCCCTGGTCGGGTCGCCGATGATCACGGCCTTGCCGCCGCCGTGGTCGAGGCCGGCGAGGGCGTTCTTGTAGGCCATGCCGCGGGAGAGGTTGAGGACGTCGTCGACGGCCTCCTCCTCGGTGTCGTAGGGGTGGAACCTGGTACCGCCGAGCGCGGGCCCCAGGGCGCTGGAGTGGATCGCGATGATCGCGCGCAGTCCGCTCGCGCGGTCCTGGCAGAAGACGACCTGTTCGTGGCCGGTCGACCTGCCGAACACCAGGCCCGACGTCGTGTCGTGCGGGCCGTCCATGCTGTCGGTCACTGTGGTGACTCCATGGGTTTCGTGGTGGCGTGATGACACTGCGCCGCGCGGATCTGCGCGGCGGTTCAAGCGTAGGACCCGAGCGGATCACCGGGTTGGACCTTCGCCGGCTCGGGACATCGGCGACATGCCAAGATGCGTTCGTGCGGACTTCGGTGGTTGCCCCCTACGCGGCGTATCTGCGGGTGTACGAGCCGCTGGCGGCGTTTTCCGAGCCGGAACGCGGCCGGTGGGCCGCGTATGCCGCCACGCGGCCGTCAGGCACCTCCGCGGCGGCCGAGCCGCCCTCGCCCGCCGGACTCACCGCGCAGGAGCACCGGAGCGGCCTGGAGAACCTTCTGGCCACCCCTCCGGTGATCGCCCCGCCGCACGAGAGCGAGGACGCCTACGTGCAGGTCCTGGACGGCGTCACGGTGATCTGCCCCCGGCAGACCCGGCTGCGCTGCTGGACCGCGCTGGCCGAGCTGCGCCGGGAGTATCCGGCGACCGTCCTGGACGTGTTCTGGCCCCGGATGGTGATCGACCAGGCGCACGTGGAGCACGAGCGGTGGAAGTCGGCGCACCCCGACGTGCACCCGCACATCCACAGCAGCACGTGGCACGTCCCGGTGCGCTGGTTCGTGCTGTTCGCTCCGGAGGAGCGGGTCGTGGTGCCCGCGGCCGAGGGCGGCTCGGCCGGGCCCGGGGAGCTGTACTACCGGACCCCCATGGTGCAGGCCAGGCGACGGATCGCCCGGGCGCTGAAGGTGCTGCGCGAGACGGTCGAGGACGGTGCGCTGATCGCCGGCCTGGAGAACGTCGGCCGGTGGCTGGAGGAGTTCCATCCGCGCGCGATGGTCGAGCTCGACTACGGCGGCCTGGTGCGGCTGGTCGCCCCCGATCCGACCGCCGACACCTCCGTCGCGGACGTCGCGGAGGGCATCGCCGCACTGGGGTCCGGTGACGGAGCGCGAGCATCGGCGGCCTACCGCAGGATTACGGAGCGTTGGCAATCGGTACGCGCCCTGGAGCACGCGAGCTGAGCAAGCGTCCGCATTTCATGAAGTTTCGGCGTGACCGTCGTCACTCTTTCGTGTTCAGTCACCCTGTGATCTGAAAGCCTCTCAACCTGCTGGTTCGAGTTGTGGGACTCCCAGCTCTCCAGGTTGCCGGAGATCGACTCACAACAAGGTGCATACGCCAGCGAATGGTTCGTATATGATGAAAAGGACAAACCAGATGTAGTCGGTCTGGTCGGGTCGGGTCATCGGGGATACTTCGTTGCTGGTGGGGCGGGGTGGACGCGAGGGGACGGCCGGGCCCGTGTGACTCATCGTCACAGTCATGTGACTGTCCGCTATGCCTGGTCCTTCGGGATCGCGTGGCTTGAACCCTGGGATGCCAATTCCGGCGGTTTGACCAACCGGGTGCGGCGGATGGTGTACTTGTACTGTGAAGGACAAGCCGTTCGTCCTATAACCGACTTGGCCCTCGTGAACTATTTAGGACATCGTGGGTCAAGGTGCAGAATTTGAAGAAAGAACCGTGTTGGTTCGGTTCTCCCGAGGAGGCCGCTCATGACCGCTCGTACGCCTGATGCCGAGCCGCTGCTGACGCCGGCCGAGGTTGCCAGCATGTTCCGCGTCGACCCCAAGACGGTGACGCGCTGGGCCAAGGCCGGCAAGCTCACGTCGATCCGCACGCTCGGCGGACACCGTCGCTACCGCGAGGTGGAGGTCCGCGCCCTGCTCGCGGGCATTCCGCAGCAGCGCAGCGAAGCCTGAGGGCTGCGTCGAAAAGCTTTTCCCCTGAGTGCTGCACCGGATCCCGCCGGGTCCGGTGCAGCACTCTTTTGTGTGCCCGTACCCGCGCCTGCCGGTCCGTCGGAAGCCTGCCGTCCGTCGTGCGCGCTCGGGTCGGTCGCGGTCGTGGTGGACCGTGTCGCGGGGTCGGCGGGGTGCTTCCGCCGAGGTCGGACGCGGGGCGATCGGGGTGCCGACGGTGCTCCGGGGCGGCGCTTTCGCGAGGGAATCACGACGATGTCCAGTAAAATATCACATAGAATGCACGGATGATTTCCGGCCGTCGATGAATACGATCGCCGGTCGAAACAGTGACCTTGGTCACACCAGCCCTCTCGGAGGGTGCCCCGGCGACTCGTGCGAATGGTTCGAACCTCTGCCGGCCGGGACCACTTCGGCACGGCGGTGAGGTGCCTGCCGGGTCGGCGTGAGCGGCCGTCGCGGGCCGGGGCCGCGGGGCGGGCGTCGAGGTCGCCCGGGCCGTGCTCGCGGCCGTGGTGAGGGGTGTGGTGTCCGCCGGCCGGGCCGGTCTTCGCGGGGTGGGGAGCCGGTCCGGACCGGGCTCCGCGGGCGGGGCGGACGAGGCGATCGGGACGGATTCGACGGGCCGGGACGGAAATCGGCAGTCGAACACGCTGAGTGATCATCGGCGGTTTTGGGCGAAGATCCGGATCGGGCCGCGACGCCGGCCTTCGTGACTGTGTGCGAGCACTCTCGGCCGGCCGGATCCGGCGCGTGTGCCCGGGGCGATGCGGCCGGGCTCGGCGCGGTCATCACTGTGGCGCAGGTGGGCGATGCTCCGCGTGCGGGGTTGTGTACGCGGTGTTACCACTTGAGGGAGCGCGTGTGACCACTGTGACGCGCGAAACCTCAGTGACCTCAGTGAAGAGGGACGCCATGACACAGACTCAGAACCTTGCGCTGTCGGTCGACTTCAGCCAGGGATTCACGGACGCGTGGTCCTCCTTCGCGACGTTCGTGCCGAAGCTGATCGCGTTCCTCGTGATCCTGGTGATCGGCTGGATCGTCGCGAAGGTGATCGCGCGAGTCCTCGACCGGGTACTGCGCAAGGTCGGCTTCGAGAAGGTGGCCGAACGGGGCGGGGTCGCCAAGACCCTGGAGGGGTCCAAATACGACGCCACCGGGATCATCGCCAAGGTCGTCTACTACGCGATCCTGCTGATGACGCTGCAATTGGGCTTCGGGGTGTTCGGACCGAACCCGATCAGCGACATGCTGCGGGCCATCGTGTTGTGGATCCCGCAAGGCATCGTGGCGCTGGTGATCGTGGTCGTCACGATGGCCATCGCCGGCGCGGTGCGCGACATCGTGCGCTCGGCCCTCGGCGGGGTCTCCTACGGCAAGACGATGGGCACCATCGCCTGGGCGTTCATCGTCACGCTCGGCGTGATCGCCGCGCTCGGCCAGGCCGGCATCGCCGGGGCGATCACCGGTCCGGTGCTCACCGCGGCGCTCGCCACCATCGCGGGCATTTTGATCATCGGCGTCGGCGGCGGCCTGATCCAGCCGATGCGGCAGCGCTGGGAGCGCTGGCTGGACGCGGCCGAGCGCGAGACGGTCAACGCGCGGGCCAGTGTCACCGCGTACCAGCGGGGCCGGGGCGACGCGATCGCCGGGCAGCCCGCGCAGACGCGCGAGGAACGCCGGTAGCGCTCGCTCAGCCCAGCAGGTCGTGTTCGCGGACCAGCCAGCACACGGCGGTCAGGCGCAACGCGGCGAAGTCGTAGCCGACCGGCTCGCGCCAGTCGGTTTCGGCCAGTACGTCGGTGAACCCCAGTACATAGTCGGCGAGGTCCTGGCGGCGCAGTTGGCGCGGGATCAGCCCCGCGCCGTCGGCGGCCAGCGACGTGCGCACCGCCGCGGCGTGCTGGTCCACGGCGGCGACCAGCCCCGGCTCGAAGGCGAACTCCGCGAGCCGGGGCAGGTACGCGTCCACGACCCCCGCGAGGGGGCAGCGGGGCAGCTCGGCGTCGAAGAGTTCACTCATGTCACTACTTTAAACATATTTTTCGGCACCAATCCGCATCTTTTTGTGGCGAAGCAGACGTCGGGGGGCCGGCGCCGGGATACCGGTCAGACTCCGTCGGCGCCGAGCAGGCTGCCCACGGCGTAGGTCACCGCCATCGCCAGGGCCCCGCCGGCGGTGGTGCGGACGATCCCGCGGGCCGGTGGGGCGCCGCCGAGGCGGGCGCCGCTCCAGCCGCACAGGACCAGCGCGGCGAGCACCGCGGCCACCGTGATCGGCAGCCGGGTCGAGGCGGGCGGCAACACCATCGCGAGCAGCGGCAACAACGCGCCGACGGTGAAGGCCAGGAAGCTGGCGCCGGCCGCGTGCCACGGGTTGGTCAGCTCGTCGGGATCGATCTTCAGCTCGACCTGGGCGTGCGCGGCGAGCGCGTCGTGCTCGGTGAGTTGTTCGGCCACCTCGCGCGCCAGCGCTCGGGTGAGCCCCTGCTGTTCGTAGAGCCCGGTCAACTCGTCGAGCTCGGCCTCGGGTTCGTCGCTCAGTTCGCGGCGCTCCTGGACCAGCGCGGCCCGCTCCGCGTCGCGCTGGGTGCTCACCGAGACATACTCGCCCGCGGCCATCGACAACGACCCGGCGAGCAGTCCGGCCAGCCCCGCGGTGAGCAATTGCGCCCGCTCGTCGGTGGCTCCGGCCACCCCGACTACGAGACCGGCGGTGGAGACGATCCCGTCGTTGGCCCCGAGCACCGCCGCCCGCAACCAGTTCAGCCGCGTACCCATGCCCTCGTCGTGCGGAGCGTGTGTGGGCAACGCCCGACCGAACCCGTCAGCGGCACTCATGCCCGAAGTATCACGATCCGCCCGCCTTCGAAGCGCCCGGACACGACCGGAATCCCCACCCCGAACCCGAGCGGCCCAACCACCGGCACCGAACACGATCCGGGAGCGCACCATTCGGGAACGCAAAAAACGCCCCTGGCGAACTGATCGCTCGGGGCGTTGTGGCTGAATGAGCCTGGTGGCCAGGGGCGGGGTCGAACCGCCGACCTTCCGATTTTCAGTCGGACGCTCGTACCAACTGAGCTACCTGGCCTCGATGGATCAGGGCGCCTTTCGGCGCCCCGATCTTCCATCTTGCGGTCCTGACGGGATTTGAACCCGCGGCCTTCACCTTGACAGGGTGACGAGCACTCCAAACTGCTCCACAGGACCTCTGCGATCTCTTCCCGGCTTCCCGGGTTTCCCTCGCGGTGTTTCGTGTTGAACCCTACCGTACTGGCTGTCCGGCTTGTTGCGGCCCCCCGAGGAGGGTTGGTGCGTGCCCCCAACGGGATTCGAACCCGTGCTACCGCCTTGAAAGGGCGACGTCCTAGGCCACTAGACGATGGGGGCTTGTTGGCCGTGTCCGGCGTCTTGTTGCCGTCGGGGACGTCCCGAACTATACGGGGTTTTCGCTGGCGCTTGCAAAGCGGATAACCGGGGCCCCGCGGGGCGGGGGTGGAGGCCGCAGAATGAGGGGGTGTTGGAGATGTCGCGCGAGGAGTTCGAGGAACTGGTGGCCGAGGCCCTGGACCGGATCCCGCCCGAGTTGACCAAGCTCATGGACAACGTGGCGATCTTCGTCGAGGACGAGCCCGACCCCGCCGGGGAGCACGGGACCAACCTGCTCGGTCTGTACGAGGGCATCCCGCTGACCGAGCGCGGGGACTGGTACGCCGGGGTGCTGCCGGACCGGATCACCGTCTACCGCAACCCGATCCTGCGGATCTGCGAGACGTACGAACACGTCGTCGAGGAGGTCGAGGTGACCGTCGTGCACGAGGTGGCGCATCACTTCGGGATCGGGGACGCGTGGTTGCACGAGCACGGGTACGGCTGAGGCGCGTCAGTGGGCCAGGGCGTAGCCGAGGGCGGCGACGGTCAGGCCGAGGGTGACGCTGAGGAGTACGTACAGGGCGGCGAGCAGGCGTTGGCCCAGGGTGTGCAGTTCCACCGTCGCGTAGGCGAACGTGCTGAACGTGGTGAGCGTGCCGCAGAAGCCGGTGCCGACGAGGGTGGCCACCCGCGCCCCGGGGGCGAGGCCGGTGACGATGCCCAGGATCAGCGAGCCGACCACGTTCACCGTGAGCACGCCCCACGGGAAGGCCGACTTCCACCGCGTGGAGACGTATCGGTCGGTCAGGTAGCGGGCGGGGGCGCCGACGAGGGCGCCGAGGACCACCATCAGCGGGATCATCCGGCCGCCCCCCGCGAGCGGTGCACGGCGGCCAGGCCGAGGTGGACCGCGATCCCGCCGAGCAGCACGCTGCCGGCCACGTAGAGCCAGGCGTCGAGCCACGCGTGGCCCGCGAGCAGGGTGCGGGTCTCCACCGCGAACGTGGAGAACGTGGTGAAGCCGCCCAGTACGCCGGTGCCCAGGAACGGGCGCAGCAGCGGGTCGGGCGGGGTCACGCCCATCAGGACGCCCATCAGCAGGCAGCCGAGCACGTTGGTGATCAGCGTCGCCCAGGGGAAGGCGGTCCCCGAGTGCGGCATCGCCTGTGCGATGCCCCAGCGGCCCAGCGCGCCGATGGCGCCGCCGAGCGAGATCACGGCGAGGAGTCGGAACGGGGGCACCCGGTCACGCTAGCGCGTGCCCGTCCGGCCGCGGTTGCCGCCGGGAGATCGCGCGCTCCCGGTACGACATCACGCGCCGCCGCCGAACGGGTGACGGGCGGTGTCCCGGAATTGGAGCGGGAGTTGGTGTCCGGCCATGCTGAATCGGTGACCACGCAGGGGGACATCGGGCCGATGACGGAGCTCGCCGACGACGAGCCCGAGTTTCCCGGAACCGGATCGTTGACCCGAGTGGGCGAGCCCGATCGGCGGTCGGCCGATGCCGCGCGCGACCCCGGGACGCCCGGGTCCGAGCCGGAGCACGCGGGCCGGCCGGCCGTGCCGCGCGCTCGCGACGCCCGGCGTCCGATGCCGAGCGCACAGCCGTACGAACCGGTCGCCGGCGAGGCGTGGGGGAGCCCGGAGCCGCCGCGCGACCGGCCCGGCCCGGGCCACGGCGGCGACGCCCGGGAGTTCGGGTCGGACCCGGCCGCCGAACCGGGGGCGCGGGACGCGGGGACCGTCGGGCACGCGGTCCCCCGGATCCCGCACCCGGACCGAATCGGCGACTCGGTGGGGGACTTCGCCCTCTTCCAAACCGGCGGCAACCTCACGGCCGAGGTGGCCGAGGTGGCCGAGGTGTCGGAGGTCTCCCACGGCGAGCCGATGTCGATGCTCGCCGAGTGGTTCGGCGAACCCGACGCGATCCCGAGCGCGCCCCGCGTCGAACATGAGGCCGTGGCGACCGAGCGGCGGGTCGCGCGGCGGCACCGGTCCGCGTACCGGGGTCGACGGGCCGCCGAGACCGCCCGCACCGAGGTCGCGCGCGGGTTGCCCGAGGAGCGATCGATCGGCGCCGGTTGGGAGTTCGCGACCTTCTTCGTGCTGCCCGCGCTGATCCTCGTGGGCCTGCTGTACCACTTCGGCTGGACCCGTGCCGCGGCCCGGTCCGACTACCTCGGGTTCGACGAGAGCGTGCTGGGCACGCCGGCCCGGGAGTATGCGGCGGACGGCCTGCGCACCCTGTACGGGCCGCTGCTCGTGTTCACCGCCGGGCTGCTCGCCGCGCGGATGGCGCACCCCCGGCTGCTGGTGTGGCTGCGCCGGCACCGGCGGATCGCCGGGTGGTGCGTTCGTTCGCTGCGCTGCGCGTGGTTCGTGGTGCCGGGCGCGGTCCTGCTCGCCGCATACCGGTGGCCGGTTCGGGATCCGCGCTGGGGGCCGCTGCTGCTGCCCGGGGCGCTCGCGGTCGGGCTGTCGATCTGCGCGTACGGGGTGCTGCTCTCGCGTCGGATCGGCGCGCACCGGCGCGGGTCCGCCACGCGCGGGCGGCCGTGGTCGCTGCCGTCGCTGCTCACCGCCGCGGTCGTGGTGCTGTGTCTGTTCTGGGCGGCGGGGTCGTACGCGAAGGTGTCGGGGCGGGACGACGGCCGGGCCTTCGCGCACCAACTGCCGCGGCGGACCGGGGTGGTGCTCTACTCGGTGCAGGATCTGCGGATGCGGTCCGAGGACGGGATCGCGGTCGAGGAAGAAGCCGGCGCTTCCTATCGTTACCGCTACACCGGACTGCGCTTGTTGCGGCGTGCCCCGGGGACGCTGTTCCTGCTCCCCGAGCGCTGGTCGTGGCAGCGCCCGAGGCTGCTCGTGGTGCACGAGGACGCACGTCTGAGGGTGGAGTACGAACGCACCCGATAGGCGTAAACGCGCAGTGATCGGGTACGCTGGTGAATCGCTTTGCCCATATCCAGGCGCCGCCATGAGTCGCGGCGCCTCGTAGGCTCGTTCTGGTGCTCCGCAGAAGTGTCGCTTTCTCGTGCGACCACATTTCGGCTGCGGACCTTCGAGACGGGCCGCATCCGGAAGGTTTTGCATGCCCCCCTATGCCAATGACACTGCCACGCCCATGCCCGGTACCGAAGGTGCCGAGGTGCAGGAGGGTGTGGCGGATGCGCAGGCAGCCGAGGTGACCGAGGTCGCTTCGGAGATCACCGAGATCGCCATCGAGATCACCGACGAGGTCGTCGCGAACGACGACGACACCGTGTCCGCGGCGGACGCCGACGAGGACACCGACACCGACGCCGAGGCGGGCGTCGAGGACGACGAAGAGGCCGACGAGCGGGCCGAGGTCGAGGCCGAGGCCGATGAGAAGCCCGAGCCGACCGGCCCCAGCTTCGCCGAGTTCGGTCTGCACAAGGACGTCGTGGAGGCGCTCGCGCGCCGCGGCGTGACCCACCCGTTCCCGATCCAGGCGGCGACGCTGCCGGACGCGATGGCCGGCAAGGACATCCTCGGCCGCGGTCGTACCGGCTCCGGCAAGACGCTGGGCTTCGGCCTGCCGATGCTCACCCGGCTCTCCGGTCGCAAGGCCCGCGCCCGGCGCCCCCTCGCGCTGATCCTCACCCCGACGCGTGAGCTCGCGATGCAGGTGCACGACGCGCTGGAGCCCTACGGTCGCATCCTCGACCTGCGGATGAAGACCGTCACCGGCGGCATGTCGATGCCGAAGCAGATCTTCGCGCTCGAACGCGGCGTCGAGATCCTGGTGGCCACCCCCGGTCGCCTCCAGGACCTGGTCGACCGCGGTTCGGCCGTGCTGGACAACGTCGAGATCACCATCCTCGACGAGGCCGACCAGATGGCGGACATGGGCTTCCTGCCCGAGGTCACCGCGCTGCTCGACCTGATCCCGCCCGGCGGCCAGCGGATGTTGTTCTCCGCCACGCTGGACAAGGGCGTGGACGCGATCGTCCGCAAGTATCTGGACAACCCGGTCACCCACTCGGTGGACCCGCACGCGTCCTCGGTCACCACCATGTCGCACCACGTGCTCGTGGTGCAGCCGAAGGACAAGACGTACGTCACGGCGGCGATCGCGGCCCGTCGCGGGCGCACGATGATCTTCGTGCGGACCAAGTTCGGCGCCGACCGCGTCGCGCAGCAGCTGCGCGAGGCCGGTGTCCGTGCCGAGGCGCTGCACGGCGGCATGACCCAGGGCGCGCGTACCCGCACCCTGGCCGAGTACAAGGAGGGCCGCACGCCGGTCCTGGTCGCCACCGACGTCGCCGCCCGCGGCATCCACGTCGACGGCATCGACCTGGTCCTGCACGTGGACCCGGCCGCCGACTCGAAGGACTACCTGCACCGCGCGGGTCGTACCGCGCGCGCCGGCGAGGCCGGTGCGGTGGTCACCCTCGCGCTGCCGCACCAGCGCCGCACGGTGGACCGCCTGATGGAGGACGCCGGCGTCGAGCCGACCCGCCTTCGGGTGCAGGGTTCCAACGACCCGGAGATGCGCAAGCTGACCGGCGCGCGCACGTTGTCCGAGGTCAAGGCGCAGTCCGTGGCGGACGCCGCGGTCGAGGCCGAGGCCGAGGCGGAGCGGCTCGCGGTTCGCATCGTCGAGCTCAAGGCCGAGGCCGCCGAGCTGCGCCGCAAGGCGGCCGAGCTGGCCGAGGCGGCCAAGAACGGCGATGTCCCGACGCGCACCGAGCGCTACGAGCGCCCGGACCGCGACCGCGGTGACCGCGGGGATCGTGGGGACCGGCGTGAGGGTGGCTACCGCGGGGACCGTCCGTCCTACGGCGACCGCGGCGGCGACCGTCGTGGTGGTGCGCCGCGTGGCGACCGTCCGTCCTATGGCGACCGGGGTCCGCGTACCGGCGACCGTCCGTCCTACGGCGGCGGCGACCGCCGTGAGGGCGGCTACCGCGGTGACCGTCCGCAGGGCGACCGCGGCCCCCGTGGCGACCGGCCCGCGTACAACGACCGTCCGTCGTACGGCGGCGACCGTTCCGCGCGTGGTGGCGAGCGTCCGTCCTACGGCGACCGTGCCCCGCGTGGTGACCGTCCTTCGTACGGGGACCGGGGTCCGCGTACCGGTGACCGTCCGTCCTACGGCGGCGACCGGCGCGAGGGCGGCTACCGCGGTGACCGTCCGTCGTACGGCGACCGTGCGCCGCGCACCGACCGGCCCGCCTACGGCAGCGACCGCGCCCCGCGTGGCGACCGGCCGTCCTACGGCGACCGTCCGTCGTACGGCTCGGGCTCGGGCGAGCGTTCGCACGACCGCGCGCCGCGTCGGGACGGGCACTACGACCGTCCGGCCGGCGGTGCGGGCGACCGCAAGCCGCGCTGGAAGCGTGACGCGTAAGCGCCGTGTAATCGCACGGTAACCGTGCTGTAGTCAAACCACCGAGCGGGGCGGGATCGATCGCGTATCGATCCCGCCCCGCTCAGTAATGTGGCGGCATGAAGCGGACCTCGTTCGGAACCTGGCCGTGCTCCATCGCCCGCGTCCTCGAGTTGTTCGGCGACGGATGGACGCCGCTCGTGTTGCGCGAGGCGTCCTACGGGGTCCGGCGGTTCGAGGATCTTCAGGGGAATCTGGGCATCGGCCGCAACGTGCTCGCCCAGCGGCTGAATCTGCTCGTCGAGGAGGGCCTGCTCGATCGGGTGCCCTACGAGGAACGGCGACCCCGGCACGAGTACGTGCTGACCGCCAAGGGGCGCGACTTCTTTCCCGTACTCGTGGCGATCGGCCGGTGGGGCGACACCTGGCTGGCGGACGAGGACGGGCCGCCCGTGGTCTATCGGCACGGCGGCTCGGAGGGGCACGAGGCGCAGGCCGAGGTGGTCTGTTCGGTATGCGGCGACCCGCTCCACCTGGAGGACGTCGAGCCGTTGACCGGACCGGGCATGACGCCGCGTCAGGCGCATCGGGCGGTGGCCGAGGGGCGGTGCGGAGCCCGCGCGTCGACGGTGCCGGCGCAGCGCGGGCCCTGGTAGGGGGCCCGCCCGCTCAGCGCGTCCTGGCCTCGGTGGCGCGGTCGCCGCGTTCCAGGCGGTCGCGGGTGCCGAGGTCGGCCCGGTCGGCGGCGGCCTTGCCGTGCCGCCAACCGTCGGCGTCGCGGCCGCGCAGGCGATGCGTGGTGCGGGTGGGGAACATGCGCTCCGCGCTCTCCTTGACCGCGACCTCGCGGGCGGCCAGCGCCGGGAGCAGCCGGTTGTCGGAAGCCGCGTTCGCGTCCGCGACCGCCTCCTCCTCGGCGGCGGCCAGCCGTTCGCGGATCCGGTCGGCGTAGGCGATCAGGAACGACTGGCGGAAGGTCTTGGTGCGCCGGGCCCGGCCGGAGTCGTGCAGGTGCGAGCCGGCCCGGTTCATCGCGGCGGTGGCCTGGACCAGGAGCGAGGTGTACAGCAGTTCGACCGCGTCCAGGTCGGAGTCGAAGCCGACCACGGTGGAAAAGCCCAGCGCGCTGGACCAGATCGCCTGGCAGCCGTTGGCGTCGGCGACCGCGTCGAGCAGCAGCGCCTTGGCGCCCTCGTACGGGTTGTCCACACCGATCCGGCAGGCGCCGGGAGTGTGTGCCGCGTCCGCGCCGACGCCGAGCAGCGCCTCGTCGATCCGGTGCCGGGTCATCAACTCCTGGGCCTTGGCCGTGAGGGCTTCGGCCTCCTCCGGGTATTCGGTCGACTCGGCCTTCGCCAACAGGGCGCGCACGCGGCCGAGTTGGCGCTCCTCGCCGGTCGCCGGGCGGGCCCGCTCCGGTTCCCGGAAGGTCGCGGCGGTGAGCGGTTCGATGGCGGGCAGCCGGGCGATCGAGCGGAGCAGTTCGAGCACGCGCGCGGCGGTGCCGAAGCGGTCCAGGCCCTCGCGGGCGCCCAATTCGGTGAGGTAGGCGTCGTCGGCGCTCCACCACGGGGTCGTCGCGTTCAGCTCGCGCACCTGGGCGGTCCATCGGCGGCCGGTGCCCGCATAGGCCCGGGCCTGTGCGGCAACGAGGTCGGCGGCGATCGGGGCGTGTCGCTCGCCCAGGTCGCGGGTGACCGCGCGGACCACGTCGGCGGGCTCCCAGCCGCGGCGGCGGCAGCCGTCGGCGGTGCGCTCGTACAGCGCGAGCACCGCGCGCGAGACGTCGGGCCAGTCGGCGGCGGAGGCCGCGAGCAGGGAGGCGCCGAGGTCGATCGCGTCCGCCAGGGCGTCGTCGGACGCGCTCAGGACGGCGTGGAATTGGGTTTCGACGAGCGTGGAGGACACCCGTCAAGGATTGCATTTCCGGCGCGCGGACGAGCCGGGCCCGCGTGTGGCCCCGTTCACGGCTGGGTTCACGGCTGCGGGCGGGGCTGCGGGCGGGGCGCTCAGGCGCGGGCGTAGCGGCTCGGCGCGGTGCCGACGGCGGCGGTGAAATCGCGGGTCAGGTGCGCCTGGTCGGCGTAGCCCAGGTCGGCCGCGAGCGCCGCCCAGTCGATGCCGGCGCCGTGCTCGGCCCGCTCGGCGACCTCCTGGAGCCGGGCCCGGCGGAGCACCCACTTGGGGCCGACCCCGACGTATTCGGCGAACAGCCGCTGGAGCCGGCGGACCGGGACGCCGACCTCCTCTGCCAGGTCGTCGACCCGGAACAGGTTCGGGGCGGTGGTGATCCGCGCGACGATCGCGGCGGTCTCGGCCACCGCGGGATCGGGCGCGGCCGCCGGCAGCGCGCCGCGCAGCCAGGTCTCGGCGAGGGCGACCCGCTCCGGCTCGGCGGCGGCGCCCAGCACCCGCTCGCCGGCGGCCACGACCGTCGGGCCGAACAGATCGACCGCGGGCACCACCCGATCGGTCAGCGTGGCCACCGGGGCGCCCAGGAGCGGCCGGAAACCGCCCGCGCGGAACTTGATCCCGAACACGTGGCCGACCCCGCTCAGCTCCCGCTCGAAGATGTCGCGCACCACGCCGTAGACGGCCGGGAAGGGCTGCTCGAAGACCACGTGCACGTTGGGGTGCGAGAGCACCTTCTGCCGGAACGGCGCCCGCCCGCGCAGGTCCCAGTGCACGATCCAGTGGTGTTCGACGAACGGCGCCAGGTCGGCGGCCGGCTCGTACAGGCTCACCCGATGGCCGGCCGCGCCGTCGGCGCGCAGCACTCCGCGAGGGCGATGGGGAAGCCTCATCCGGCCACGGTAGCCGGCGCCGGTGACATCGGCTCGGGCTGTCGCGTTTGTTCAAGACCGGTCACGGGAGCGCGCCATAGCGTCGTTTCCATGACTATTCACCACCTGTTCGTCGAAGCAGCCGCCGAAGCCGACCGGATCGCCCACGGTGTCGCCCCCGCGCCCGCCGCCGGACCGACGCCGTGCACCGACTACGACCTGCGTGCGCTGATCAACCACTGGGTGGTGTTCACCTCGCACGGCCTGGAGCATCGTGCGCTGCGTCGGGAGTTGCCCGAGGACCTGATCGCGCGCGACTTCGTCGCCGAGCCGGACTGGGCCGACGCGTACGCCGCGCAGCTGGGTCGGGGCGTGGCGGCCTGGGCAGATCCGGCGGTGTGGGAGGGCGAGATCGACTTCGGCGGGGGCGGCACGATGCCCGCGCCGGAGATCGCCGCGATGTTGCTCGCGGAGCTGGTCCTGCACGGCTGGGACGTGGCCCGGGCGACCGGGCAGGACTACCGGGCCTCGACCTCGCTGGGCGAGGGGATCGAGGCCGTCGTGACGAAGTACGCGCCGATGTACCGCGAGTACGCGGGCTTCGCCGAGGAGGTGGCGGGCTTCGCGGAGGCGAGCGCGTTCGAGCGGGCGCTGGCCGCCTCGGGGCGGGATCCGCGTTGGACGCCCTGACCCGGGGCCGGGCGGACGGCGGTGGGGCGGCTCGATTCCGCCGGTGACCGGGCGGGATCGTCGCGGCGTCGGGAAATCCGCGCGGCGGCGGATCGGCTGTGCCTATGGTGGCCGCCGATCCCTTCCGGAGGTATGCGTGGCAACGATGGCGACACTCGACGGCTTCGCCGGTACGGTCCGGCACAGCCCGGGGGCGAAGCGGCGGGCCGCGTTCGTCGCCGGGCGGGTCGACCGGGCCGCGGCGTGGTTGGGCGAGCGACTCGGGTTCGCGGCGCGGGTGCGGTTGTCGGTGGCGGACGCGGCCGACTGGGACGCGGTGGCGACGGTGCCGCTGTACGGGACGCCGCAGGGGAGCGGGGACCACCTGCGGGTGGCCGCCGACGACGGCTGGTTCGGGGCACGGCTGTACGCGGGACTGCGGCCGCACCTGGGCGCCGGCACGGTGCGGCGGCTGCGCGAGGTGTACGGGGAACCGCTCGCGCTGCGGCCGTACTTCGACCTGGTGGCGGTGCACGAGTTGACCCACCTGTTCCAGGACCAGGTCTGGCCGGCGTATCCCGGCATGTGGATCGCCGAGCTGCACGCGAATCTGGCCATGGTCGGCTACGCGCACGAGGTCGAGCCGGATCTGCTGCCGGTCCTGCGGGCCTTGACCTCGACCGTGGACGACCTGCCGGTCGAGGTCGCCCCGCTGCGCGAACTCGCGGACATGGAGCGCTCGTTCGAGCACGGCGCGGTCAACTTCGCGTGGTTCCACTTCCGGTTGACCCAGGCCGCCGAGGAGTTGTGGGCGGCCGGCGGCGCGGAGGTGTTGCGCGGGGTGTACGAGCACATCGGCGCCGGCGGCGGGGCCGAGCATCCGGCGCTGCGCGAGGTGGTGGCGGGGTGGCCGCGCCGGATGCGGGCGGGTGGTCGAGGTTCGGCCGACTCAGCCGGTCGAGGCGGCCAGCTCCGGGATCGTGGTCAGTTCGGTGCGGGAGACGATGCCGAGCTTGGGATAGGCCTTGTACAGGTGGTGTCCGACCGTGCGCGGGCTCAGGAACAGCTGGGCGGCGATGTCGCGGTTGGACAGGCCCTGCGCGGCGAGCCGGGTGATCTGTAGTTCCTGCGGGGTGAGCAGGGCGAGTACGCCGGCGGGTCGCGGGCCGCGCGGGGTGGCGCTGCCGCCGATCGCGCCCAGTTCGGTACGGGCCCGATCGGCCCAGGAGCGGGCGTCGAGCCGGTCGAACTCGGCGAGGGCGGTACGCAGGCGGTCGCGCGCTTCGGTCTTGCGGCGCATGCGGCGCAGCCACTCCCCGTACAGCAACGCGGTCCGGGCCCGCTCCAGCGGCCGGCGCTCGCCCTCGTGCCGGTCCAGCGCGGCGAGCCAGGACCGCTCCGCCGCGTCGTCGCCCGCGAGCAGCGCGCGGCAGCGCAGGACCAGGGCGTCGGCCCACGGGCGGCCGGCCCGGTGCGCCCATCGTTCGAAGCGGTCCAGCGGCTCGCGGGCCCGGTCGGGGTCGCCGGCGCGCACCGCGGCCTCGACGAGGTCGGGGACGGAGCGGGTCGCGCAGATGTGGTGGCGCATCGGTTCGCGGGTGAGCTGTTCGAGCCGGTTGAGCGCCGCTTCGGGGCGGCCCAGGCCCAGGTCGAGCAGGCCCAGCGCCCAGGCCGACCAGGGTGCGCCGGCGGGCATCGCGCTGCCGACGCCGCCGGTCAGCGCCGCGTCGGCGTGTCGGTGCGCCGCCGCCTCGTCGCCGGCGACGCCCGCGAGATAGGCCAGCACGCTTTCGAACTGGCTGATCCACTGCCGCTGTCCGGTGTCCTGGGCGATCCGCAGCGCCTCGGTCGCGGTGGCCAGCGCGTCGGTGTGCCGACTCTCGAAGATTTCCGTCTCGGCCCGGAAGAACAGGATCGTGGGCAGCCGACCGATGCCGCCGTGTCGCCGGCTGTCGGCCGCGAGCACCGTCGCGAGGTCGTGCGCGTCGACGTCCTGCCCCAGGGTGAGCCCGACACCGCAGGCAAGCAGGAGGGCGCCCTGTTCGTCGCCGCCGAAGTCGTGGGCGACCCGGACCAGGTCGCCGAGGGCCGGGGGCTCGGTGGTGTGCTCGTCGGCCGGGAAGGCGGCGGTCACGAACGCGGCGACCGGCGTCACCGGGGCCGTCGGGGGCAGCGTCAGTGCGGCCAACTCGTCGATGCTCTCCCGCAGTTGCCCCTCGCCCAGGTACCACGCGGTGTGCACGGACTGGAGCAACATCCGGGCCGCGCGCTCGGGGTCGGATCCGGCGGCGAGCGCGGCGCCCCGGCGCAGCAGCTCGTGTGCGCTGGGGAACGCCCCCTGCCAGAAGTCGGCCAGCGCGTGGACGTGCAGCAGCCGGGCCCGGACGGCGTCGTCCGCGGCGCCGGTCAGGGCCCGTTCGGCGAACGTGCGGGCCCGGTCCGACTCGCCCGCCTCGGCGGCGGCCTCGGCGGCCAGGGTCAGCCGCCGGGTGCGCGCCGCGACGTCCTCGGTCAGTCGGGCGGCCCGCTCGTAGGCGAGCGCGGCGGCGAGGTGGCCGCTGCGTTCGCGGGCCCGCTCGCCGGTGCTCTCCAGGGCGGTCGCCGCCGCCTCGTCCACGCCGGTCGCGGCGGCGGCCAGGTGCCAGGCGCGGCGGTCCGCGTGGTCGGGCGCGGCGAACGCGGCGGCCAGCGCGCGGTGCGCGGCCAGGCGCCGGTCGATCGGCGCGCGCTGCTGTACCGCGGCGCGGATCAGCGGATGCCGAAAGCGCAGCCGGTCGTCGTCGACGACGATCAGCGACGCCTCCTCGGCGCCGGCCAGATCGGCCGCGCCCGCGCCGAACGCGGCGCCCGCGCGCAGCAGTACGCCCAGGTCGCCGGAGTCGTCGCACGCGGCGAGCAGCAGCAACGTCCCGGTGCGCTCGTCAAGCCGGGTGACCCGGCCGTGGAAGGCGATCTGCAGCCGGCTGGTCAGCGGCAACGCCCCCGGCCGCAGGGTGTCCCCGGCCCGTTCGCCGGCCAGTGACACGGGCAGTTCGAGCAGTGCGAGCGGGTTGCCCCGGGCCTCGGCGAGGACGCGATGGCGGGCGGCGGTACTCAGATCCTCCGCGTGGGTGTCCAGGAGCGCGCTCGCCTGCTCGGGCGGCAGCGGGGGCAGGCGCAGTTCGGGCAGGCCGGGGACGGGGAAGGCGTCGCGGTCGTCGCGCGCGGCGAGGATCAGCGCGATGCCCTCCGCGTACAGCCGCCGGGCGGCGAACACCAGTGCGTCGGCGGAGGCGCGGTCCAGCCATTGCGCGTCGTCGACGACGCACAGGAGCGGTCCGTCGCCGGCGTACTCGGAGAGCAGGGACAACACCGCGAGGCCGACGAACATCGGCTCCGAGCGTTCGCCGACGGCCAGGCCGAAGGCGGCTTCGAGGGCCTGGCGCTGCGGGTCGGGGAGCCGGTCGAGGCCGCCGAGCGCGGGGCGGAGCAGCAGGCTGAGCCCGGCGTAGGGGAGTTCGGCCTCGTATTCGACGCCGGTGCCGCGGATCACCCGCAGGTCGGTGTCGGCGACCACGCGGTCGAGGAGGGCGGTCTTGCCGATCCCGGGCTCGCCGCGGAGCACGAGCACGCCGCTGCGGCCCTCCTCGGCCGCGGCGAGCAGCTCCTTGATCGTGCCCAACTCGGCGTCTCGTCCGTACAACATGCCGATGCGTCCCCCATGTGCGCCCGCTCCGTGGCGGGTCCGTCCGTCCGGGTGTGTGGTCGCCGATACCGGTACGGACCTACCGACTCCCGAGCGCCAAAGTACCTATGCGCGACCGATTCCCGTCGGTTCGGGGCTCCGTAGGTTCATGGGCAACGGAGCTCGCCGGAACCGCCGGAAGCCCGGAGCACCCCACGAAGGACGGTCGCCATGACCACGAACATCGACTACACCGCCCTGGCCGAGCGCTACATCGCCGTGTGGAACGAGACCGACCCGGCCGCCCGCCGCAAGCTGGTCGAGGGGCTGTACACCGAGGACGCCGGATACGTCGACCCGCTGGTGGCGGCCGTCGGGCACGACGCGATCGACGCGACGCTCGGCGCGGTCCAGAGCCAGTTCCCGAACCTGGTCTTCACCCTGGGCGGGGCCGTCGACGGGCACCACGACCTGGCGCGTTTCACGTGGAACCTCGGCCCGGCGGGCGCGGAGGCCATCGTGGTCGGCTTCGACGTGATCCACATCGCCGAGGACGGCCGGATCGGGCGGGTCAGCGGCTTCCTGGACAAGGTGCCGGCGGGGTTGTGAGTCGCCGCGTCGGACCCGGGGCCGGGCGACGGTAGCTCGGCCCCGCGGGTCTTCGTCTCCTCTTTTTTCTTTACGTCCTCTTCCGGAAGGAACCACCCGTGTCCGCCACCACGACGGCCATCGTTCCCGACGCCGCGACATCGACGCCCCGGCAGTCGTGGGGCGCGCTGCTGGTCCTGCTCGCCGGGATCTTCATCACCACGCTGGACTTCTTCATCGTCAACGTCGCGATCCCGGCCACGCAGGAGGACCTGCACGCCACGCCGGCCGCGATCCAATGGGTGGTGGCGGGCTTCGGCCTCGCGGTCGCCGCCGGGCTGATCACCGCCGGTCGACTGGGCGACATCTACGGCAGACGGCGGATGTTCGCGATCGGCCTGGCCCTGTTCACCATCGCGTCGGCGGGCTGCGGGCTGGCCGGGAACGCGGAGACGCTGATCGCGGCCCGGGTGGTACAGGGCGCGGCGGCGGCGCTGCTGATGCCGCAGGTGCTGGGCATCGTCAATGTGCTCTACGTGGGCGAGCAGCGGGTCAAGGCGTTCACCGCGTACGGGCTGGCGATGGGCTTCGCGGGGGTGTTCGGCCAGCTGATCGGGGGCGCGCTGATCCAGGCCGATGTGTTCGGGCTCGACTGGCGCGGTATCTACTGGATCAACGTCCCGGTCGGGCTGGTCGCGCTGGTGCTGGTCCCGAGGGTGATTCCGGAGACGCGCGGCGGGGGCGGCACCCGGCTCGACCTGCTCGGCACCGTACTGGTCACGCTCGGCCTGGTCGCCGTGGTGTTGCCGCTGGTCCAGGGCCGGGAGCAGGGCTGGCCGCTGTGGACCTGGTTGTCGCTCGGCGTCGCCCCGCTGCTGCTCGGCGCGTTCACGCTGTACCAGCGCCGGCTCGCCGGGAACGCCGGCGCGCCGCTGGTGGACCCGGTGTTGTTCCGGGAGCGGCCGTTCTCGGTGGGCATCACGACGGCGCTGGTGTACGGCCTGGTGAACGCGGCGTTCTTCCTGATCCTGGCGCTGTACCTGCAGTTGGGCCACGGGATGTCGGCGCTGGACTCGGGGCTGCTGTTCATCGCGCTCGGGGTCGGGTACTTCCTGTCCTCGGCGGTCTCGGGGCGGATCGCGGCGGGGCTGGGTCGGCAGGTGCTGGCGCTCGGCGCGCTGGTGCAGGGCGCGGGGCAGGTGGCGCTCGTGGAGACGGTGTCGAACACGCACGAGACGTTGTGGCTGATCCCGGGGCTCGCGCTGACCGGGTTCGGGATGGGGCTGGTGATGGGCCCGATGGCGGCGACGGTGCTGGCCGGGATCGGGGCGCGCCATGCCGGTTCGGCGGCGGGCCTGCTGTCCACGGCGCAGCAGGTGGGCGGGGCGCTGGGGGTGGCCCTGGTGGGCATCGTCTTCTACGACACGCTGGGCGACGCGCCGACGGCGGGCACCTTCGGGGACGCGTTCGTGAACGGGCTTTGGCTGCTGACGGCCTTCTGCGCGGTGGTCGCGGCCCTGGTGCAGCTGCTGCCTGGGGGGCGCGCGGGCTCGGGTGCGGTGGGCGAGGCGGCGGACGTGGCGGAGGCGGGGGAACCGGTGGCCAAGGTGGAGGTGCTGGTGTGAGGTCTCCGGTGTGAGGCTTCGGGGGAGTGCGGTGAGCGGCGGCGGGGCCCGATGGGTCCCGCCGCCGCTTTGTTCGGTGTCGCGGGTTGTTCTACTCGGCGTGTCTGGCCGCGTAGCGGCGGGCCTTGGTGCGGTTTCCGCATACGCGCATCGAGCACCAGCGTCGGCTGCGGTTCTTGGAGACGTCCCAGAAGACCCAGTGGCAGCCGTGCTCCGGGCAGCGCTTGAGGCGGGTTGCCTCGCCGCTGCCGACCAGGGTGCTCCAGGCGATGGTCAGCTCGGCCAACGCCCGCTGTACGGGCGGGAGTTCGGGGCTCGGTAGGAGGACGGCGGGGTGCTCGTCGCGGCTCAGTTCGACGACCAGGGGCAACGTGCGGGTCACCTCGTCGGCGCGCCGGAGCAGGTCCGGGTCGGGTGGATCGCCGACGGGTTCGCCCAGCCGTTCGCGCAGTCCGGCCCGCAGTGCGAGCGCGGCGGCGTACTCGGTGGGGTCGATCGGGACGTCGGGATCGAGCAGTCCCCGCTCGGCCAGCCACGCGCCGAGTCGGGCGGGCGTGTCCACGTCGTCGGTGCCGAGTTCGACGTCGACCGTGTTGACGAACGCCTGGACGAGCAGGGCCGCGGCGGGTACCTCGGGCATCGGCGCCTCCGTCTTCGGGTCGATTCGGTCGCCGATGCCACCCTACTGCGACTAACCGGCTATCGCTTTTACCGGTTGACGCTTGGCGCGGGTCGATGCCAGGATCCACGGGAGTCGGGCAAACCGGTAAACGGCTTTGGTGGTTAGGGGTGGGCGATGGCCTTGCGGGGCGGGCGAACCGGACGGGCCGTCGAGTCCGGCGCACCACGCGAGGACGGTCCCCGGGCGCGGAACACCGCCGTCCTGGTGGCCTTCACCGTGGTCACCAACCTGGCCGACGGCATCACCAAGATCGTGTTGCCGGTGCTGGCCGCCCGGGCCACCGATTCGCCGGCGTTGGTCACGCTGGTGTCGCTGGCCCTGTCGCTGCCGTGGTTGCTGGTGGCGTTGCACGTGGGCGTGCTGGTGGATCGGGTCGACCGGCGTCGATTGTTGTGGCTGGCCGGCGGGCTGCGGCTGGTGGCGATCGGGGGGCTGCTCGCGATCGTTTCGGCGGGCGAGGCCGGCATCGTCGAGCTGGGGCTCGGCGGTCTCGTGCTGGGCGTGGCCGAGGTGATCGCGCTCACCTCGACCGCGGCGCTGGTCCCGGTGATCGTGCCGAGGGCGGATCGGGAGCGGGCCAACGCGCTGATCACCGGGGCGGAGACGGCCGCGAACGAGTTCGCCGGGCCGTTCGTCGGCGGGTTGCTGCTGGCCGCGGGCACCGGTCTGGCGTTGGGGGCGACGTGGGTGGCGTACCTTGCCGCGAGTTTGTTGCTGCTTTTGCTGACCGGGCGGTTCCGGGTGGTTGGGCGGGCGGGTGTGGAGGGCGAGGGTGGAGCCGGTGGGTCGGATGGGCTCGACGCGCCCGCCACGGTCAATGCGCAGATCGCCGAGGGGTTGCGCTACCTCTGGGGGCATCGCCTCCTGCGCACGATGACGCTGATCCTCACCGTGTTGTTCGCGAGTTGGGGCGCGTGGCTGGCGCTGATGCCGCTGGTCGCGCACGACACGATGCACATGTCCGCCCGGGAGTACGGGGTGGTGCTGAGCGCGCTCGGCGTCGGCGGACTGCTCGGGGCGGTGCTGGTGGGCCGGCTGAACCGGCTGCTGGGCCACCGGCGGGTGATGCTGGCCGACCTGATCGCCACGATGGTGATGATGGCGGTGCCGGCGGTGACCACCGCGATGTGGGCGATCGCCGGCGCGGCGTTCGTCGGCGGGTTGGGCGGCACGCTGTGGTCGGTCAACGCCCGGTTGATCGCGCAGAACCTGGTCCCCGAGCACATGATGGGCCGCTACAGCGGTGCCGCCCGCCTGCTCGGATGGGGCGCGATCCCGGTCGGCGCGGGCCTGATCGGCGTGCTGGCCGAGTGGTTCGGCGTCCGGGCGGCTTTCCTGGCCTTCGCCGTCGCCGCCGCCGCGACGATCCCGCCGTACTTGCGGGTGGTCACCGAGGCCCGCCTGGCCCCCGCGTTCCGCGTGCCCGGGGTGGAGGAGACGGGGGCGGGGAAGACCGGGTGAGCCGCGGTGGCCCGGGTCGCCCGGCCCCTTCTCAGTGCGGCGGTTCCGGCCACATTCGGCCCGCCGGGACGTCCGGGCCGTCGATGATCGCGCTGAGCATGCGCAGGTTCTCGGCGAACACCTCGGCCGCCTCGGGGCCGATCGTCCGGCTGATCATGCCGTCGACGTCCTTGACCACGCGCCGGCCCTCGGCGACGCCGGCGCTGCCGAGTTCGGTCAGTTCCAGGAGGACCACCCGCTTGTGTACCGGGTGGGGGCGGCGGACGATCCAACCGACACGTTCCAGCGCCAGCATCGCGGTGGTCACGCTCTGGGGGGTGATGTGGTGCGCGCGGGCGAGGTCGGCGGCGGACAACGCGCCGTTCTCGTCGAGCCGACCGGCCAGGCCCAGCTGGTTGATCGAGACGCCGATGCCTTCCAGGCGCTCGTTGAGCAGCCGCTGTACCGACTGCTGGGCGCGCCAGAGCAGATGGGGCAGCTGCTCGCTCCACGCGGCGGCGGCGACTTCCCGGTGGGCGGGCATCACACGTTTCCCTTCTTCGTACGGCGGGGGGTGCCGGGGTCCGCACCCCGTGGGTGCCTCACCGGTCACCGTAGGGCACGTCCGTCCCCCGGCCGGGCCACGTCGACGTACATATTCGCAGGTGAGGTGCATGTTCGCAGACGACGCGCATGTTCGCAGGGGACATGCATGTTCTAAGTATGCATACAAGTTCACAGGCTTCTGATAACTTGACAGCCTTCGATTACTTGGAAGGCTGTCTCACCATGTCCACGACCCCGCAGTCCACCCCGCCCGCAACGAGTCCGCCGCCGACCGGGGCCGTGGCCCGGCCGGCGCTCACCGTGGTGCTCGCCTGTCTCGGGGTTTTCGCCTCGTACGTGCCCATCGGCGGGGTCGCGGTGTCCCTGCCGACCATCCAGCGTGGGCTCGGCGCGTCCACGAGCGATCTCCAGTGGATCAGCGACTTCTTCATCCTGCCGATGGCGGCGCTGATCCTGACCTTCGGCCTGATCGGCGACCTGTACGGGCGCAAGAAGGCGTTCCTGGCCGGGCTGGGCCTGCTCGCCGTCGGCGCGGCCGTCAACCTGACCGCGCACAGCGTGACCCAGGTCTGGGTGGGCCAGGCCCTCTCCGGCGCGGGCGGCGCGGCCCTGCTCACCTCCAGCCTGGCGCTGATCAGCCACGCCTACCCCGACTTCCGGGCCCGGGCCAAGGCGATATCCGCGTGGGCCGCGTCCCTGGGCCTGGGCATGTCCCTGGGCCCGCTGGTGAGCGGGACGATCCTGGAACACGCCTCCTGGCGCTGGGTCTTCGCGCCGACCGTGCTGGTCTGCCTGATCGGCGCGGTGGTCGCGGCGGTGCTCCTGGAGGACTCGCGCTCGGCGCACGGCCGGGCCATCGACGTCCCCGGTCAGCTCACCGCGATCGTGGCGATCTCCGGCCTGATCTACGGCGTGATCGAGGGCGGCACCAGCGGCTGGACGCACGGTCCGGTCCTGGCCGCGTTCGCGCTCGCGGTGCTGGGCCTGGTGGCGTTCGTGTGGGTCGAGCGCCGTTCGGCGGCGCCGATGTTGTCGCTGGACCTGTTCTCCTCGCGGGCCTTCAGCGGCGCCGGCGTGGTGACCATGCTGACCATGTTCGGCCTGGTCGGGATCGTCTTCTCGCTCAGCCTGTTCTTCGGCAACGTCCAGCACCTGAGCGCCCTCGAGATCGCCTACCGCTTCCTGCTCGTCAACGGTCTCGGCGTGGTGTTCGGCCCGGTGGTCGGCCGGCTGGTCGGGCGGATCGCCCCGGGCCTGCTGCTGACCGGCGGCCTGGCGCTCACCGGGATCGGCATGCTGGCCCTGAACACGCTGGACAAGGACACCGGATTCGCCGCGCTGATCGCCCCGTTGGCGGTGATCGGTATCGGCTTCGCCTTCGTCATGACGCCGATCACCTCGATCGCGGTGAGCAGCGTCCCGCACCACCTGGCCGGCATGGCGAGCGCGGGCAACAACACGCTGCGCCAACTCGGCGGCGCGCTCGGTCCGGCGGTCCTGGGCGCGGTCCTGACCAGCCGGATCAGCGCGGGCCTGCCGGGGCACCTGGCCGACTCCGGGCTGGCCGACGCCGACCGCGAACACGTGCGTGCGGCCGTGTCGGACGAGGGGTTGTCGGCGGCCGGCCATCTGGGTCTGGCTCCCGAGCCCACGGGCAGGGCGCTCGGCGCGATCGGCGACAGCTTCGTGGACGCGATGCACGTCTGCATGACGATCGCGGGGGTGGGCATGTTCGCGGCCGCCGTGATCACGGTGCTGACGATCGGGGTTCGGCGGGCGAAGCCGCACGGGAGCACGGCCGTTCGGGCGTCGGGTCCGGGAGCGTCGGGCCGGGTGCCGGCGCAGGGCTCCGCCGCGACGGTGGCGGCCGGTACCGGTTCGGGGGCGGCCTCGGACGGGGCCTGAGTACCGATCCGACGAAGCCGCTCGCCCGGCGGCGGGGGGGGTGGTGGGGGGGGGGGGGTCCCGCGCGGTGCGGGCGGGCGCCGCCCGCGGGGTGCGCACGCGGG
>NZ_JBHTVA010000009.1:130251-170562 GCF_042793325.1 Embleya sp. NPDC056575 | reverse complement strand
GGGGGGGGGCCCCGGGGGGGGGCCTCCTCCCCCTCCCCCCGCCCCCCCCCCCCCGGGGGCGAGCGGCTTCGTCGGCTGTGGGGCGACACGCGCTAGGCGGCCGGCCGCCGCCCGCGCGGTCCGAACGCGGTCACCGCCGCGCCCAGCGCCACCCCGACCAGCGGCACGATGAGCGCGGTCCGGAAGCCGTCCAGCTCGGAGCCGCCCGCACCGGCCAGGACCGCGGTGACCGTCGACAGGCCCAGCGCCGCGCCGAACTGGAAGGCGGTGTACAGGAGTCCGCCGGCCAGGCCCTGTTCGTCCTCGTCGATGCCGTCGGTCGCGGCGATGGTGAGCGGGCCGTATGCCAGCGCGAAGGCCAGACCGAGCAGCAGCATCGTCGGGAACATCGCCACATAGGAGGTGTCGCCGTCGATCGACAGGAACAGCGCGTACGCCGCGGCGGCGGCCACCATCCCGCCGAGGATCACCCGCAGGTTCCCGAAGCGCTCCACCAGCCTCGGTGTCAGCGTCGGCGCGAGTACCGCGTCCGCCCCGACCGCGAGCAGCGCGAAACTGGTCTCCAGGGTCGACCAGCCGCGGATCTCCTGGAGGTAGAAGACCGCGATGAACTGGAAGCCGAAGAACGAGCCCGCGAACAACATCGCGCCCAGGTTCGCTCGGACCAGCGCGCCCGAGCGCAGGATGCCGAGGCGTACCAGCGGATTCGCCGTGCGGCGTTCGACGGCCACGAAGGCGAGCAGGAGGGCGAGCCCGCCCGCGAAGGCCACGATCGTCCAGCCCGGGCCGTCGGCGGGGTGTTCGAGCCGGACCACGCCGTAGACCAGCAGCAACATCGAGCCGGTCACGCCGATCGCGCCGACGAGGTCGAAGCCCCCACCGGACTCGGGCCGCTCGTCCCGGGGGATCAGCGCCGACGCCGCCGCCAGGATCACCGCGGCGAGCGCGACCGGTACGAAGAACACCAGCCGCCAGTCGATCGCCGTCAGCAGTCCGCCGATCACCAGGCCGAGCGAGAAGCCGCCCGCGGCGGTGCCCGCGTAGAAGAGCAGTGCCCGGTTGCGCTGCGGCCCCTCCGGGAAGCCGGTGGTGATGATGGACAGCCCGGCGGGCGTCATGAAGGCGGCCGAGGCGCCGGTCACGAAGCGGGCCACGATCAGCATCCAGCCCTCGGTGGCGAATCCGCCCAGGCCGGAGAAGACCAGGAAGACGGTCAGCCACAAGAGGAACATCCGCCGCCGGCCGAGCAGATCGGCGGTACGGCCGCCGAGGAGCATGAAGCCGGCGTAGGCGAGCACGTACGCGCTCATCACCCAGCTCACGCCACCGGTGGACATGCCCAGGTCGTCGCGGATGGTGGGCAGCGCGACGTTGAGCATCGCGACGTCGATGCCCTCCAGGAAGATCGCGCCGCAGAGGACGAGCAGCATGCCCCAGGCGCGGGGGCTCATGCGGCCGGCGGGGGCGTCGCCGGGGGCGGATTCGGGGGCGGATTCGGTGGCGCTGCCGGGTGTGGACGTGGATGTGGACATGCGACAGCCCCTCGGGACGCGGGTGGGTGGGATCGCGGTGGGATCGCGGTGCGATCGGGGTACCGGGGGTCGGTTCTTCGGACGAACCCGGTTCCCTCTTGTAACCGACCCCATCCTTCGGCAGCATCGACTTCCATGGAAGAAGGCACTTCGAAGGAACCGACCCCCTGCCCGAGTAACCAGGAGGACTACGACGCCCTCCAGTGGGACGTGCGCGAGGGGTGCGAGGTCCGGCAGATCCTCGACCGAGTCGCCGACAAGTGGTCCCTTCTGGTGATCGCGATCCTGGAGAGCCGTACGTTGCGCTTCACCGAGTTGCGGCGGGAGATCGACGGGATCAGCCAGCGCATGCTCACCGTGACGCTGCGCCAACTCGAACGCGACGGCCTGGTGCGCCGCACGGTGTATCCGGTCGTGCCGCCTCGGGTGGACTACGCGCTCACCCCGATGGGGACCACGCTGCACACCACGATCCGCTCGTTGGTCACCTGGACCGAGGAACATCAGGAACGCATCGCCGAGGCGCGGGCGGAGTACGACGCGCGTGTGGGAGCGGAAGGCGACCTGGCGGTGGCGACGGCGGGGCGGTCGGTGTCGGGGTAGTGGGCGCGGCGCCGAGGCGAGGGGCGATTTTCGAATCCGGGTTCGGGGTCTGTCCACACCTGTTCGATGTCGCTCGAGGTCGCGTATTCGCCTCGGATCGGCCGGGCCTTGCGAATGTGCGGTTCGAAAAGGACCGGCAAGCCCGGCGAAACGGCGGAACCTCGCGCGTGGTAACCCCGCCGTCGGCCCATTTCGCGGGTGCGGCGACGTTTGCGGAGGTCGGACGGCGGCTCCTTGCCACCAATCGTTGCCAAAACGGTCCAAGATCGACTTTCGGGATTCCGAGTGCTTTTCCTGTGATACGACGACGGGTGAAACGGAACTCTTGGTAAAGTTTTGGTAATGCAGAGACTCGGGGTGAGGGTCGTGACACGCCTGTGACTATCGTTCTGCGATAGGCGATCGGCTCCACGTCGGCCACCCGGTCGACACGATCGCCTCCGCCGAATTCGGTGACGGGTTTCGGTGACGGTGGGCAACCGCGGTCGCCGCGACACGAAGCCGGAACCGGGGACCCTTCACAGTCCCTGGGGTGAATCGGTGCTTCGGCACCGTAGGGCGCCTTCTTCCGCCCGAACCCGTCAGCTAACCCGGTAGGCGGCCGAGGAAGGAGACCGCCGCCAGTGGCGTCCCAGCGTCGATCCGGGCAGCACCGCAAGCCCAAGCCGCGCACCGCCGTGCGTACCGCCGCGACCGTGGTCACGGCCGCCGCGACGATGACCGGTGTGATGACCTTCGCCGGCACCGCGAGCGCGGACCCCGCGCAGTCGTTCCAGCAGACCAAGGACCGCGTCAACCAGCTGCACAGCGAGGCGATCAAGGCCACCGAAGCCGCCAACCGCGTCGACGAGCAGATCACCAAGCAGCAGGGCACCGCGAACCAGACCCAGTCACGGATCACCGAGGAACAGGCCGCGCTCAACACGCTGCGCGACCAGATCGGTGTCCTGGCGGCCAACCAGTACCGCAGCGGTGGTCTGCCGCCGTCGCTCTCGCTCGCGCTCAGCGGCGACCCCGAGGGTTACCTGCAGAAGTCGCAGATGTTGTCCCAGCTCGACGGCCAGCAGGCCGCGAAGCTGAAGCAGATCGCGGCGCAGGCCCGAGTTCTCCAGCAGGACCGCACCGAGGCCTCCTCGCAGCTCGCGGAACTGGAGAAGCTGCGCACCGAGCTGAACCGGCACAAGGGCGAGATCCAGAACAAGCTCACCGAGGCACAGCGCCTGCTGAACACGCTCACCGCGCAGCAGCAGAAGGAAGTCCTCGACTCGAACGACCACAAGAACGACGCCGGTTCGCGCACCGAGACCGACCGCAGCTCGCGCGACAAGGCGGACCCGCCGACGACGGGCAAGGACGTCCCCGTGTCCGGCCGGGCCGCGGCCGCGATCGCGTTCGCGCGGGCCCAGATCGGCAAGCCGTACGCGCCGCGAGGTGTGGGCCCCGACTCGTACGACTGCTCGGGCCTGACCCAGGCCTCGTGGCGAGCCGCCAACGTCTCGCTCAGCCGCACCACGTGGACCCAGGTCAACGACGGCCCGCGGATCTCCAAGGACGCGCTCAAGCCGGGCGACCTGGTGTTCTACTTCTCGGACAACTCGCACGTGGGCATGTACATCGGCAACGGCAAGATCATCCACGCCCCCCGCCCCGGCAAGAACGTGACCGAGGCCCCCTTGGACTCGATGCCGTTCTACGCGGCCATCCGACCGGGCTAGACCGACCGCGTCGCACGACGATCGGTCCGGGAGGGGGCGAACACCCCTCCCGGACCGATCGTCGTTGTCGGCGCCGCCGGCGCCTCGGGGCACGCGGTAACCGGGGTAGGCGGTATGTGCGTCCATTTCGTACACTCCGGCCGTTTCGCGGCGCCCCGCGCTCCCGCCCGTGCGAGTCCACATCCCCGCAGGTCACGGCGTGTCCGGGGATACTCGCAGCATGTTCGATCCGATACCGGTACTCTGCCGGTGGGCAAAAAGCGGATCACCGCCGGACGCCCGACGGGGCCGTTAGCTCAATTGGCAGAGCAGCGGACTTTTAATCCGCGGGTTCAGGGTTCGATCCCCTGACGGCCCACCCGTCGATCATCGCTTCCAATGCGGTGACCAGCATGTTCGCACTTGTGCCAAGCCTGGGGCTCCTCGCCGGGCATCGAAGGTGAGCACAAGGTGAGCACGGGCGCACATGGCGGGCGTCAGGTGCGCGCGAAGGCTCTCAAGCTACCGGTCACTCTCCGCTATGGAACCTGCTGTCGAGCGGTGCGTCCGGCGCTCAGGGTCGCTGATCACCTATGGCCACCATCACACCGACCCCTTCACCCGGCGCCGCAGGCCGCGATCTGTCGCCTCGATGAGCCGGCGCCGACGCTGTTTTTCGAGCACCGCGTCAACAAGGCTCGGTGGAAGCCGACCTTCCCGCCGGTTCACGCGCCCGGCAGCCATGAGCACTGTCGACGCCGTTAACACCGCCGAGGAGGATGGGAACGTTCGCAGTGATCACACCTGTTGACACGTCATCGGTGCACAGCGCTGCTCCTCGCTCCCAAGGAGCGAAGGAACCGACTCGGCTCTCCATGCCAGGAGATGGCCAAGGCGTCCCGGGCTCGGGTTGCGGCGACGAACAACAGCGAGCGGGCCCGCTGCAATTCACGCTTGTGCCGGGACGGATCGGTGCGCGCCCAGTGCTCCACCGCCGACCTCGGTACCAGGCCCTCGGAGACGCCCGCGATGATCATGCGTTGGTATTCGAGCCCCTTGAAGCGATACATGGTGCCAACGTGCACCCCTTCTTCGTGGCGGGGGCCGTCCTGCGTGATCTCTGTGGATACGATGCCTCGTTGGGCAAGTCGGTAGGCCATCTGCGTGACCATGTCATTCGTCGGCACGCAGATCGCCACGGACTCGCGGGCGACGTCGTGCCACTCCCCGAGCTGCTCCAGCACGAGATCCATCTCGGCGTCCCAGCTCGCCGCGGAACGTAGGACGGGACGTACTCCGTGCAGCACCGATCGATACCCGGCAAGGTCGTCACCGCCGCCGTCGAGGTCGTCGTAGTCGACGCCTTCCAGGACCCCGACCGCCGACTTGAGAATCTCCCGGGTCGTGCGATAACTGAGGGTCAACTTGGCTGACCGCCCGCGGATGTTGACACCCAGGCTGCCGAGGGTGACCTGGTTGTCGTAGATCCTTTGGTGGGTGTCACCGACCAGAAAAATGTCGTTTCGATCGGTCGGTACCATCGCACGGAGCATCTTCCAGTGGGCCGCGCCGAGGTCCTGTGCCTCATCGACGACGATGTGCCGATAGCGGTAGCGCAGCCAGGCCCCAGACCCGGATTCGACATGAATGTTGCCGGGGCCGCCTCGATCCGCGTCCCGCCGCGTCCGGCTGTCGATCTTGGCCTTCCGGGCGATCTCGAGCTGGGCTGCCCGCTCGGCGACCTGCCGATGCGTCTCCAACCCCTTGACGTCCAGGCGCTGGGTGAAGCGTTCGGCGAGTTGCCAGACTTCCGCCCGCTCTGTGCGTGAAAGGCTGCGCCCCCGACCCGCCCTTCGGACGCGGAAGTAGTCGGCACGTGAGGTGACCGCTTGCCCGAGAATCACCTGATTCCACTCGTCGCTCAGAAATTCCGCGTCCCAACGGTTCTCGCCGGCCTCCACCAGGAGTTGACGCCACTCGTCGAGTGCCTGGCCATCCTCTATACGTCGCTTGGACCGACCAGGATCGGACTCGCTGACGACTCGTCTCGCAAGCTGGTCGACGTGAGTGATCTCGACGCGCGACAGCGTCTCGGGACCGCCCAGGGAGATCAGTCGAGCGCGTAGATCGGCGGCCAGGTTCTTGTTGAACGTCGTCAACAGAACGGGCTTGTTGTGCCCGGGGGGCAACCGGTCGACGAGATGCTTCACCCGGTGCAACGCGACAATGGTCTTTCCTGTACCCGGCCCGCCGCTCACCCGCGCGGGGCCCGAGAAATCGCGATGCACCAACTTCTCCTGGGAAGGATGGAGGAAGACCTTCCAGCGGCCGAAATCCCCTTCGTCCAGGATGCTTTGCAGCGATTCGTCGTCCGTGACGATCACGGCCTGCGAGCGCCCGACGGCCGCCTGCCAGTCCTCGACGTCGAATCTCTCGTCCTGCTCGGCCGCGACGGGCTCGGTGACCTGTTCGCGAACCTGCTCATACGGAACTCCGTCGCGCAGCCTGAGCAGGACCTCGCCGGTGTGCCGGGGGGCGTACTCGGCGAGGCCGAGAAGCTCGTCGTCGGTGGTCAGCTTCGCGACGATGGGGATGAGCGGTTCGGCCACGCCGAGCGCCGCCAACTCCTCGGCGCTGTACCGCGCGAACAGCGGCTCGGGTGTGGCCGGCCGTTCCTCGGTGACCGGTTCGGCCACCGGTGATGGGGCGGGAGTCGCCCGGTACAGAACATCCTTCTCGACATCCTGGAGGTCGACATACTCGATCGCACCGGTCACCTGGTTGATGCCGTAGGCCAGGCGATCCAGGTGCTGATGGACCTTGGCCCGGTCCTTCACCGAGACGAGCAGCCAGTCGTTGCCGGCCAAGCGCAGCAACAACGCCCGATACTGGCGATTGACCCGCGCCGACCACAGCCGGCCGTCGCCCTTGAGGGGCTTGAGATCGAAGCCGGGCGCGTTCGGATTCTTGCGGAATTCGTGCTGGAACTTGTAGACCGCGCCGACGATCGCCCGGTCCAGCTTGACGATTTCCTTGTCGGCCTTGTCCAGCAGACGCAGAGTCGCGCCCGAGGTCGGCGTGTCGGCGCTGCTCATTGGTCCTCCCGGTCGTCGTGCCCGTCCACGTGGTGTGCCGCTCGCGGCGCGTGCGTCAGCGCTTCGGCGAGTTCCACGGCCGTCCACGCGGCTGCGGTCCGCACGATCCAACCTGCGGCTGCGTAGGCCTGATCACGCGCCTCGGCGTCACTGTCGGGCGCACCGTCGGCATCCGGCCGATGGGCCAGCACCACGCCGACCCGATGCTCGGGCCAGGCAAGTTCGGCGGGCCACGCCGCATCGCCCAGCTCGAATCCGGCGAGCGGCGCGGGGATGCCCATGTCGGCCAGTGTTTCGGCCAGTTCGGGCAATCCTGGGTCCTCCACGAGGTAGGCGAGGACTTCGTCCCAACCGTCGTCCCGTGCCCCATCCGACGCGGCGACCACCGCGTCGGTTTCGCGTCGAGGCTTCGAAACCGATTCCCCCGTGTGGCCTCCTTCAGGGGTGTCGACCGCGTGCGCTCGTCGCGAGGCCAGCCAACCCGCGCCACCGGTCACGGCCAGCTCGACCGGGTCGAAGCCGGTCAGTTGGCTCGTCGCGAGTTGCACGCCGTCGCCGTCGCCGTCGTTGAGGAATTGCAAGAGGTTGGTCCAGTACAACCAAGCCTGCCACCGCCTGCGATGCGCCTGCCGGTCACCACCCACGGCCTGTGCGCTGTCGTCGAGCACGGTGAGCGCCGTCCAGGCGGCTGCGGACTGACCCACTCGCAGGTCGAGCGCGATGGTCAGTGGGCAACCGGCGGCGTCCCTGGTCGCCATGATCTGCACGGCCCCCCGGCCGCCTGCCAATCGGTTCCCCGCCAATGCGTCCGAGACGTGTCGGGCGATCTCGGGACCATCCGCGAGTGCCCTGCTGGTCGCCGATACGGCGGCGAATCCGGCCAGCGCGCTTTGCGTGCGACGGCGCCACAGATCGGGGTCGGGGCTGGTCAGATAGCCGATCAGGGTCTCGACCGGATTGGTCCACACGAACCGCGGCAGGTCACGGGGGTCACCGGCATGCAGACGCCGGTGAATGTCCGAAGCGGTCTTGCGTGCCGTGTTGTGGTAGGGCGCCCACACCGGATCGGTGGGCTCCCTTGCCTGCCCGGTCCAGATCCGGACGTCGTCCCAGGTCAGTTGGAAGACCTGCCAACCGCGATCGGCCCGCAGCCGGGTGCGCTTCATCGCATCGTCCGCGATCCGGTTGTACTCCGAACTCGCGTGGTATTTGAAGCCGTCGAGGTAGACCGCCACCCGTCGGCGATCGTTGTCGAGGCTGCGGAAGACCACGTCCGGGCGGGTGAAGCCGAGGTCGGTCTGCGTCTCCATCTGCCAGCCGCTGACCCTGCCGTCCGGTGCCGTGAAGCGCAGCGTTATGTCGCGGCCCCCGTCCGGGCTGAGCGCGGAACGCACGCTCACGTCGTCGGTGCGCTCGGCCCACTCGAACAGGCCACGTCGGAAAAGCGCTTCAAGCTCGCTTTCCACCTGATGGACCAGGGTGATCTCGCGAGTGGTGGCGACCGGCTCGATCCGCCATCCCTCGCCCTCGCGCCCGAGAAGTTCGCCGAGCATGTCGAGCGCGTGTTCACGAGAGACCAACTCATACTCGCTGTCGGTCACATGCCGCAGCAGGCAGCGGTGGCACGCCGTTCGCCCCTCGGAGACGCACACGCACGTCTCGATGACTCCGCGCGCTCTGGTCAGGACGTCGCGCAGACCCTCGGGACCGGCAAGGCGGTGCAGGTAGCCCGTCCCACCGGGCAACGTGTCGTACAGCACGAGGTAATGCCGATTCGCCCCCGACGGACCACCGTCCGGATCCGCCATCGAGGAGGCAACCACCGCCAAGTGGTCCGGGTCACCGCCGTAGCTGCGGGCGATGCCCGCCAACACGACCGCCTTCAGCGACACCAGTCGTTCCTCGGTGTGCGCCGTGACGGCGGGAATGAGGATGCGTAGCGCCTCGCTGCGCAACTCGTGGGCGAGAAGCAGTTTGACGCCCGCTCGCATTGCACGGGTGTCGCCGAGTGTTTCCCGTATCCGAGGGCACCAGGGCCGGTGGTATTTCGAGGGGCTGACCGGTACCGGACTCCCATGGTCAGACGGGGGCCCGCCGTCCGCGTCCGCGTGGCCGCAGGCGTCGCAGACCCAGAAAGGATTCAGCCGTACCACCCGCCCGGCGAACGAGTCCTCGGCCCCTCCCTCGACCCGAGCCACCCCGACGTTGATGTGGCGGATCATCGCCTGGCGAGTGAACTCCCAGCCGAACGTGGCCTTCTTGTGTCGCCAAGCCTCGTCGATGTCCTCTTGGGCGATGTCCACCGCCGGCACGATCGTGTAGTGACGACGCTCACGGTCGTCGAAGTCGTCACGGACCCGCACGTCGTCGCGCTGGTCCCGGGCCTGAACCCGCTGGGGCACCAGGACCCGGTGCAGGCAGCCGACATCGCCGATGGCGGTGCCGGCGCAGCGCGGGCAGACCGAGGCGTCGGCTTGTGCGCGGTGGGTGCGTACGTGCCCGCAGTCGGGGCAGATCCGCCACCATGTCCAGGCCGGCCGATCCGCACTGCCGATGTCCAGGCCCGAGATCCGATGCTTGTAGCCCTGCACGTAGTAGTGGTTGCCGGGCGCGAAGTCCTCCAGCGCCAATCGAGCCGAGCGGTCGTACTTGAGTACCTTGCTGTGGTGCTCGGCCCCCCCGTCGGCGCCGTTCTCCTTCCAGGTGAGGGTGGCCTCCAACTCGGTGACGGAATCGACCAGGCTGTAGTTGGGCAGCAGGCCGAAGTCGATGAGCGCGCCGTGCGCGGTGTCGCGACTGATTTCCCCCGCCCGGCGGGCGACGGCCCGACGCTCGGCGCGCAATTCCCGGCCCTGCCGCTGGTGTTCCGGGTCACCGGCGACGAGCTCCCCATGGGCCTTGTCGATCGCATCGATCCGGCGTCGCAACTCCTCACGACGGTTCTCCCAGGCCCGCCGAGCTTCGTTCAGGGCCGTGGAGATCCCCCCACATGCGTAAGCCCGCAGTGCGTTGGCGGCCTGTGGGCTCACCCCCGTGCCTCGATCCTCGTTGTAGGCAGGAAAGAGCGCGAGGAAGTCCTCGACCAGGCGGGCACCCGCGGCGAGCGCCGCATGCTCGAACTCGGGCATCCAGGCCGACGGGCCGAACAGGTCGGTGGCCAGGCGCGGCAACGGCGGCACCGGCAGGTCGTCATCCGGGGCGGGCAATCGCTCGGCGGCGGCAAGGTCCAGCAGATGGGCCAGGTATTGGCGACGCAGGATTGCGACGGCGGACAGGAAACATCCCGGTGGTTGGATGTCTCCGGCGATCATCAGCCGAGGATCGGCCAGGTAATACCGGTCGCGGGGGCCGCGGTCGACCATGGTGAGCAAGTATGCGTTGCCGCTGCGCCGTCCGGCCCGACCTACGCGTTGGACGTAGCTGGCCGGCCCCTTCGGCAGTGAGGCGAGCACCACCGCGGACAGGTCGCCGATGTCGATGCCCAGTTCGAGCGTCGGCGTACAGGAGAGTACCTGCGGGTTGGCGTAATGGGCGCTGGTCCCGGCCCTGAACGCCTGCTCAACCGCCTCTCGTTCGGGACGACTGAGGGTGCCGGTGTGTTCGGCGGTGTTGATGGTGAAGACGCCGGCCTCGCGATACATCCGCCGGTAGAAGTCCTTGGTGAAGTCCCGCCCGCGTATGCCGCTTTCGAGGTCCGGACCGATGCGCAGGGACCCGCCGCACCGATAGCGCGGACAGGGCTGGGCATGCCAGTGGTCGCCCAGTTCGGGATGGATCGTCTGCTCCCATGAACAGACCGGGCAGTGCACGGACGCCTCCGCCACGCTGTCGTCGTCCAGTTTGCGCACCTGGATGTGACCGGGCTGGAGACCGTAGACCCGGGTGGCGCCGTCCTTGGCGGTACGGACCGAGACCACCCCGGCGTCGGCGAGCGCAGGCAGCAACCGGACCAGAAAGGCGTTGGCGGCGTCGGCACGCAACCCGAGGCTGCGCCGGGTCCAGTCCTGATACCAGCCCAGTCGTCCCGTGAGCACGTCGAAATCGTCGGACCTCGGTTTGGGAGAACCCAACAGGAACGCCGGGGCCGACAGGCGTGGGCCGAAAGCGGGCATGCCGGTCGCCCGCCCGCCCCAGATCAGCCAGCGCCGCACGCCGGCTTGGTCGATCCAGCCGTCCAGCCACGAGTGCCGGATCGCACCGCGAATGCGCAGCCGCTCCAAAAGCCCCCGCACGTGGCCGAGATAGCGCTCGGGGCCGGGGTGCGACCCGTCCGGCAGCGCGACATCACCGGGAATGGTGTGAAGGAGATCGCGCACGATGTCGTACACGGTGTCGGGGTCCGTGATGGGGACGTCCGCCGCGACGGTCCGGGTCAGTTCCAGGGTGCGGCCCTGTCGTGAACGCAGGCCGAACTCCATGACGGCTCCGAATGCGAGCCGTTCGGCGATCAATTCCCAGGTGTCGCGGGATCCTCGGCTGCGTCCCGCGAGCAGGGTGTCCACTCCGCGCACCGTGTGCAGGTCCGGTGGGATCACCGCCGCCTGCACCTTCTTGCTGTCCCCCACGGCCGTGATCAGATCCGCCGCCAGGTCGCTGAGCGCGATGGGCTCGTCCTCCGCGATCCGGCTGGCGAGCAGGGAACGGAACGAAAAGGTGTACGCGCGGCTCGCGACGAATCCGGCCCGGTGTGCGGCGTCCTGGACGGAGTCGTTGAACAGGAGGGTCTTGTCCTCCTTGAGATTCTCGTCGAGTTCGCCACCGGTGAAGAGCTGGGTGATCGAGGCCGCTGCCAACGCCGCGAGACCCGTCCCGAGGTATCGGATCGCATTGGTCGTACGGCAGGCAGGGCACTGATCCCGCTCGGCCGCTCGGTCGTCGGCGAGATCGGTTACCACGAACGCGCCGTCGCGTAGTGGTTTCGCCGCGCGCGGCCCGCCGTCCCGCGACGTCTCGAAGTCGCGCTCCGGCGACACGGGACGCAGGCGACCGCTCAACGCGTCGAGCACCATGACGGTCGGGCCGCTGCGAGGAGTCTCCCTGGCGAGCGCCGTGTCGTATGCCTGCGCAACGGTGGCCGCGATCATGTTCCGGACACGACGCTTGTCCCGTCCGACCGACGCGCGGCGGATCTTCGTGGCGTTCATGTCCAATTCGGCCGGATCCGATTCCGGGGACAGGGCCGCCCATCCCGAGCGCCCGCACTCCCGGCAGAAGACTGCCGGCAGGAACACCTGGGCGGGGGCCGGCGCGCTGTCGTCGGCGGGGGCGGCGTCCCCGTTCTCGGTCGGTCTCGATTCCTGGGTGCCCCGGATCGGCCGAGCCCGTCGGCCGCCGGAGGTGATCCGCTCGTCGTCCCACTGGAACTCGGCTCGCGCCGCGGTGACCCCGCGCAGGACCCTGGATACCGATCGCACCCAGTGGTGAATCTCGATGGACAACAACGGACGTTGCGGGTCGTCGGGATCCCGGGCCGTCGACAACAGCGCGATGTAGCGGGCGAGAGCCTGGGCCGCGACGCTCGGCCGCTGCTGTACGGCCACGCCCCAGTGGTAGGCGTATCGGGGCAGGACCTCCATGACCTCGGCCAGGGTGCACGGGCGTCCGTCGAGGATCTCCAGGATGGCCGCGGTCAATCGATGCCGCCGCAGCAATGCTCCCAGTTCCGCCGGGGTCGAGCCGGTCACGCCGGTGAAGGCCGCGGCCAACCGTTCCAACGCCTCGACGTCGCGGATCGGGTCGCCGAAAGCGGCCACCTCGTCGGGCCCCGGAAACGGCAGTGCGAAGTCGCTGGACCCCGTGAACTCCGTGACGCTGCGTCGGTCTTCGCTCACCACCGCCTCGGGCGGGAACGGCACCCCGAAGACCTGTTCGGCCACCTCCAGCATGCTGTTGCCGCTTGCCTCCACGCCTGCCCCCAGGGTGGCGGACGTGGCGACCGGACAGACCGCACCGAGCGGTCGGCCCGGTTCGCTCAGCCCGGTGATCGCACCGAGCCTGCGCAGCAGCATCGCCACGTCGGTGCCCTGCGCGCCGTCGTAGGTGTGGAACTCGTCCAACACGACGTAGGCGAGAGCCGATCCCTGCCACAACCGCTGGTCCTGCGGCCGCTGAAGCAGCAGGTCGAGCATTTTGTAGTTGGTGATCAGGATGTCCGGGCGGGTGTTGCGGATTTGTTCCCGGTCCACCTCGATGCGCGGGTTGGCCCGCTTGAAGTCCTGCGAGGCCCGGTCGCCGATGTAGAGCGCGGCGCGTACACCCGCGTCCCTCAGCCGGGCGTCCTTGGCATCGGCGAGGTGGTTGTTGATGCGGTGCGCCTGATCCGTGGCGAGCGCGTTCATCGGGTACAGGAGTACGGCCTTGACTCCCTCGCGCCCCGCTTCGCGCTCCCGTCGACAGTGGTCGAGCAGCGGAACCAGGAACGACTCGGTCTTGCCGGAACCGGTACCGGTGGTCACCAGGGTCGGTTCGGCCGGTCCGTTGAGTGTGGACAGCCGCTCCCAGGCCAGTTCCTGGTGCCGATGTGGCCGGAAACCGCGTGGCCACCACGTCAGATGGCGCTGCCAATCGTCGTTCCGGGCCGATCGGAAAGGCGTGCGGACACGGAGGTAGGGGCCACGGAAAATGCCGTCGTCGGCATCACCGAGGAACCGCTCGAGGGCCAGCCGCGTACCCTCGTCGGCCAGTGCGTACGTCGTCGACAGGTACTGGCTCAGACTTGCCCGTACCTGCTCGGCGGCGAGAGTCGGTCGCACCTGTGGTCCTCTTTCCGTCCGTTCTTCGCACGTGACCTGTACCCGCGGTGGCGCTCGAGGCCGGGTCGCACGATCAAGGTATCCGGACGGGCGTGCGCCGGGACCCACGATCATGCAACGACCTGTGGACTCGACGGGTGCGGTCGTGGCTCAGTCGATGCCGAGCTTGCGACCGACGTAGGCGATGCGCAGGGTGGCCTGCTCGTGCAGGAGCCGGAAATGGATCCGCCCCGGCTTCGGCGCGAAGTCGGCGTGCCAGTCGAACAGCCGCTTGCCACCGTCGAGATCGGTGAACCAACAGAGCCGTCGGCGTACCTCGAATTCCGGACGTATCCTGACTTCGCACGGAGGGTGAATCGGATCGGTGATCGGATCCCAGTCGGCTGCGGCGGTGTCCAGGATGCTGAGTGTCCTCCCCACCGAGGCGACCCAGGCGGCGGGCAGACCGATCAGATTCTGTTCCACCTGCGGCAGGAATTCGAGATGGGGGAAGAGCGTCGTACGCCCCTCCCACAGGTGCGAACCTTGCCGCGCCGCCCCCAGACCGCCCTTGCGGACCGCCGCGGCGCAGTCCTTGATCCAGCTCAGGTGCGTATCCACGTGCAGCGGGCACGAAGCGTGCCGAATGTCGACGTCGCTGACCTCGATGCCGGGTTGCCCGTCGTCGCCCGTCACCATCTCATCGCGCCGCAACGTCAGTCCGGGCGCGTCCCAACAGGGGTCGACCGGTAACGACACGCCGATGCCGTCCATCAGATGGGCGGCGCCGAGCCCTACCACCGACTCGCCGCGATGGCTGTAGTCGACGTCGTAGAAACCCTCACCCTCCGGAAAGACCGCTCGGTGGGGCCACTTGCTCTGCATTTGAAGCAGCCGTACCCACAGATCCCGGCTGCTCGGCTTGCCGCTCCACTTGCCGATGCTGTGGCCGTTCGCGATCTGGAGGCTCTTGATCGGTTCCTCGGTGACCAGCACCGTGCCTTGGCGGTCTGCGCCGGCCACCGCCAGCACCGCCCGTACAAGCTTGTTCATGGCCGAATCCGCGCGTGCGGGATCACATTCGGATCCACAGGATTTCTCGTTCAGGAACAGCAACGGCACGTTTCCCCCTACGCGACGATCCGTGTGGTTCGACCCGGCTGGACAACCCTGCCCGGCCGGTCAGTCGATGAGCTGGTCGAGCGTGTTCTCCAGCTCGTCGAAGAAGCCTTCCGGCCACTGGTCGAGAAACCCGGCCCGGTCCATCTGCGGGCTGGTGATCTCCACGCCGGTGCCATCGCTGCGGAAGTAGTGCACCACCGCGTGCTCCGGGTCGAGGTCACCTCGTTTGACGGCGAGCCGGACACCGTTGAGCACATGGTCACTGTGCGTTTCGATGATCAGCTGCGCGCCCTGTGCGGCGGCGGCCGCAGCGAGTCCGGCCATGCGGGTCTGGCCGTGCGGGTGCAGGTGCGCCTCGGGGTTCTCGATGAGTACGAGGGATCCGGGCCGCGCGGTCAGGCAGGCCACGACGATGGGCAGCGCATAGGTCAACCCGAACCCGACGTTGGTCGGGCGTCGCCGTCGACTCGTACTCAGACCGCCGCCGAATCCGTACGACAGGCGGACCTGGTCGGTCCCCTCGATGACAGCCGCCTGTACGTCCACGCCCGGGCAGAGTTCACCCATCCAGGCGGATACCTGGGCGAGCAACGACCCCGACCCCGCGGAGGGGTGGCGCAATCGAGCCGGCCGAACCTCGTCCCGGGCGTGATGGCGCAGGAAGTTGACCGCGTGCTCGCCCCGTACCCCGAGAAAGCGACGCCCGATCGCGGCGTGATGGTCACGCGGATAGAACTCTGCGGGGGAGACCCGGTCGGCGTGCAGGTACTGGAACCCAGCTGTGAAGAATCGTGGAAATATCGCGGCATCCCCGTCTGGTCGGTTGGCCTTGCTCTCCGACGTCAGGGGAATGTCGACTTCTACCAGCGGCAGCAGGTTTTGTTCCGCGTCGTAGCCGACGGTCCAGGAGTAGTAATAGGCGCCTTCGCTCACGGCGAGGTTGATCCGCGGCTCGTCCCCGACGAAATTCTCGTGCAGGACGTCCTGTCCGGTACCCAGTCCGACGAGCTCTCCGTTGAGGAGGAACCCGCCGTCGTGTGAGTCGTCGAAACGCTGCTGGGCTCCGTCCATGGCCAGTTCCCTGGCGTAGGCGAGATTCCCGGACGTGTACGACTGTTGGAGCAGCCCGAGTGCCTGGAGGACACTGCTCTTGCCCGACGAGTTGAGGCCGGTCAGCAACGTAAGCGGTCCGAGCGGTAACGCCGCGTTCTGGAACGCCTTGAAGTTCGTCAGCTTCAGTTGGTCAAGCACTGTCCAGTACCCCCCGGAAGAGTTTGGCCATGGCTCCGAACCGCGTGCGCACCTTCTTGATGTCGCCGGTGGCGACCGAGATTGCCCGGTCGAAGTCCCAGTCCTTCATGAGCTCGAAGAAGCCCGCGAGAAGATTGTCACGCGACGCTACCAGGGTGTCACGCTCATGGTCGTCCAGGGCGGCGAGATTGACCGAGACCGTCTCGAACAGAGCCTTGTTGATGGGGGATTTACCCTTTCCGCCCTGCCATTTCCGGAACGCGTGTTCGCCGAACAGCGCCGTGGCGCACGTCATGGCCTTGCGGAACTCGAGTGCCCGTTCGTTGCGACCTCGCTCATCCAGTTTGTTGATGCCGTGCATAGCGTCGACCAGGAACTGATCGAAATCCCGTTGGGTGTGTTCCGCCGGATCCGTGAGCCGGAACGCCATGAAGCGCAGCACCATCTCGCGGTCGGCCATCCGCTCGTTCGACACGCTGTACGCGGTGGCCTCGGTGAAGGTCGGGTCCTCGGCCAGATCGGCCAGGAAATGACGCGCCGGGCCTTTGATCATGGCGTGCCGGATCTCTTGCGCCTTCAGGGGCAGTCCGCCGGTGTTGATCCGCGAGAAGACATTGAACATCACCATCTCCGGAGTGCCCTCCTGGATGATGTGCACGACCAGTTGGGTCTCCCGCAACCGGATTCGCAGGCGGCCGGTCAGATCCGCGTAGCCCTTGCCGTGGAAGTCCCGCAGGTAGTCCAGGCCGCGCAGGGTCAACGGTCGCATGTCGACGGTCTCCGGATCCATGAACCGGGCGATCGCGGTGAGCCGCTGGATGCCGTCGACGACGGCCCAGTCCCCGTTCTTATCCTGCGCCATGTGAAACGAGGAGATCGGGATGCGCAGCAGCAACGACTCGATGAGGCGGCTCTGTTGCACGTCGCTCCAGATGCCCGCCCGGCGCTGGAAGTCCGGCGCGAGGTCGATCATCTCCTCGCGCAGGCGGGACAGCAGCAGATCGACCGTGGTCGCCTGGGTTTCGATCTTGATGCTCTCCGGCCGGAAGGGGGCCGTGAGCTCGATGGCATCGGATGACGGCTCCCGATCTCCGCCTTCCTCGTCGGAGGGCTCCTCGATCTCCACGCCGGTCGGGAAGCCGTCACTGCCGATTTCGACGGGTGGGTAGAGCGAGGGGAACAACCCGGTCTGGAGTGGTTCCACGTCCTCGCCCGGGAGCCGGTACCGCTGATATCCCGCAGGGAGACCGCGCCCGGACGCCCGCCTGTTTCCGCTGTCCTCCCAGTCCGCCATGTGCACCCGTCGCCCTCGGTCGTCGCCGCGTGTGACCCGACACTCGCTCTCGGGCCACCATATAGACGCCGAACGACCACGTCAGTGAGGCAGGTCCAGCTCGGCACCCACGGTCTTCCCGGCTCGGCCGCGGTCGAACACGGTCCATCGGTCGGCGGTTGCCGCCACCAGGAACAGCCCGCGACCGTGTTCCGCTTCGAGTGGTGGAGGTGCGGTGAATTGCCCCACATCGGGCGGGCACCATCCTCCGCGTGCGTCCGAGACCTCGATCCGTAGGGTGCACGCGGTCAGGGTGAGTCGAAGCCGGAAATCTCCACTGTCGACGTGTCCATGGGTGACCGCGTTCGCCGCGAGTTCGGCGATGAGCAGAGCAGCTGTGGCGGAGACATCGGAGCAGTGCGGGACGCCCCAGTCACGGAGTTGATGCACGGCGAGGTAGCGGGCGAGGCGCGCGCCGCGTGGAGTGGAGCTGAAGCGATGGACGAACACCTGTGCGGGGGCGTCCACTTGGCGCGATTGAGTGGGTTTCACCCGTTCACTGTGGCCGTGTTCGACAGCCGCTCTCCAGAGCCGCGACCCGTACGCATTGTGCGTGTACGAGTGCTTTGGGTGGACAGTACGAGTGCTGCCCCGTGATCATTGCCGGGTCGAGAATGCGGGCCGGGGCAGAGCGCGCGGAGGTGGCGACGATGTCGGACGGAGCGAGCGGACCGCCGTACGGAGGGAGCGAACCGGAGCCTTCGGACAGCCTCAGGTCGTTCGGCGAGGTGCTCAAGGCCTTTCGCAGGCGGGCCGGACTTACCCAGAAGGAGTTCGCACCGAAGGTGCGCTACGCGGTCGCCACGGTCGCGTCGATCGAACAGGGCCGCCGCTTTCCTCCGCCGGATTTCGTGGAACGGGCGGAGGAAGCCCTGGACGCGTTCGGCGCGATCCGCGGACCGGCCAGGCACCTGGCCCGACAGCCGGGGTTGGCGAGCTGGTTCCGTCAGTGGGCGCGTCTGGAGGTGGACGCGGTCAGTTTGTACACGTACGAATGCCGGGTCGTTCCGGGGCTGTTGCAGACGGAGGCGTACGCACGTGTGCTGTTCTTGAACCAGCTTCCGCCGTTGATCGACGACGAGATCGAAACCCAGTGGGTGGCACGTCGGGAGCGCCAACGACTCTTGTGGGAACGACCGGACACGGCCTATAGCTTCATCATCGAAGAGCACTTGCTCCTGCGGCAATTGGGGGGAGCGGCGGTCACACGAGATCTCATCGATCACATGCTGACGATCACCGAGTTGCGTAACGTCGAGCTCCAGGTCATGCCACTGACCCGGACCGCGCACGCCGGGCTGGCCGGCCCGATGCAACTGCTGGAGACACCTGAGAACCGGTGGTTCGCCTACAACGAGGCCCAGCGAGGCGGTCTGTTCATCGCGGACCCGAAGGAGATCAGCGTCCTCCAGAAGCGGTATGCCAGGATGCGTTCACAGGCTCTCACTCTCGAAGACTCCGTGAGCCTGTTGCAGCGGACGCGAGGAGCGCTATGAGCAAGTCCGAACTGGTCTGGTTCAAGAGCAGCTACAGCAGCAGCGGCGACGGCGACTGCGTCGAAGTGGGTCACGCTCGCGGGGCTGACGAGCGCGTCCACACCGTCCGTGTTCGGGATTCCAAGCTGGTTCAGAGCCCAGAACTGACCCTGCCGTCGAACGCCTGGGGCAGGTTCCTCTCGAACGCTGCCCAGGTCTGAGCAATCAAGGCCAAGCGCCCCGCCCGGCATCGTCCCGGCGCGGGGCGCGGTCGCTCACACGTCGGGCTGCCACTCACCCTTGTCGATGGCTGCCTGAAGGCGGGCCTCGAAGTAGGCATGGGCGGTACGCATTTCTCGTTCTCGATCAACCTTATAGAATGGCGCCCTGTATCCCATTGGGGGTTTAGGATAATCACCATTCTGATAGGCGACGAACGCTTCATGATCGCCTTTAGTCTGACCATGACCGTAAACGTAGGGATCCTTGGCCAATTGGCGGCCATCTGCATCGAACCACATCTGTGATTCGCGATCAGCAAGGATCGCATATCGAGCCTTGACAATGGCTACGAGTTCGTCAGCATTGAGTCCAAGCCAGACTGCGACAAGCGCGTCGATCTCAACTAGGGCAGCCCGCCGCTCGTACTCGGTTCGGAGCGGAACGGAATATCCCCAGGCACGCTCCAGACGCCCACAGAGTGGCGCCAGATTTTTCCATTCGACAGCCCATTCCTGGTCATTAGGCCAGTTCGAATCGAAAAGCTCGCCCCAGAGGGGAGCATACGCCACAGTGAGACAATTAAGGCGGAGGGTTCGAAGCAATAGAAAATCAGCTAGTGGGTGCGAGTGGTTAGCATATGGCATTTTATGGGTTTCGGCAACTCTGAGATCTGAACGCCCTGCAATGCGCAACAAATAATCAAGTGGCAATGCAGCCCAAAACCCCGCATTGAGAGCAGTGCTGCGATTGTCGGCCAATGCCATGGAGTGTACAGCGTCAACATGAGCCGGGCCCGGCGGAATCAATGCGGCAAACAGGCTCCGCTCTGTGTTGAACGGAATCATGCGGCGCCACGCGAGCCGATAGAAATGGGTGTACGGCCGAGATTCCCACGACCGTAGGCGGAGCAACTGGCGTTGTTCAGCTTCAGGAAGCGTCAACTCCTCCACCGTCAGCACTCGGCTTCGACCCGACCATTCCTCAGCATCGGGTTCCCATGCTTGGTCTAGGCGGGAATAATCCAGCCATCGGTCTTGACCATCCTCGTAATACTCCAGCGAACACGAAAGTGGGCGTACGTAATTCGTACGTGGAATGGCATCGCCCGGCAAGGAGACCGGGTCAAAGTTCGTCCAGTCACGATTTCCTCGGCATGGGATCTTCGGCTGCTTACTGAATGGGTTGGCGATGCCAAAGTGAGGACCCTGAAGAACCAGTTCGGAAAGCAAGGTGGGCTGTGACGGGCTCCAAGCAATGAACGCGTCCTTCTTGCCATATGTTTCGTTATATCCCTGAGTAATCCTTGGGCTGTGGCTCCCGACTCGTTCCCGAACTGCCGCCAGGGCAGAAATGGCGCCTTGTTCCTCGCTTGAAACCGGTTGGAGCAAGGCCGCCTGTCGCGTAGGAACTCCAGGAACACCCGTCAATCTCTGCCATTGCGTAAGCACGACGTCGTCGATTGTGACGACTCGAGCTCGGTGCGGGCGCAGGTCCCAGCACCCGTCCCTCTTCATGCCAGGAATTTCGCCTTGTCCATCGTGTTCGAGAGATGCGGTCAGAGGTTCGACACCGTACAACCGACTCAGGCTGTCAAAATGAACGGCGCTTTGCCTTTCACCGTAGATATGAATTCCAAATTCGGTATTCCTGCTGGCCTCGAAAGCCCAATTGCTTACATTTACAAATCCCGCATGCAAACGCAAGTGCCGATACGCAGCTTCGCGAAGACGTCCCTCTCTAATTCCGGAAAAATGTGTGTTCGGATGGATCAGACCTGAGGTGCCGCCACTACCCGAGTGCCCCCATACCTGACTCATGAAGGCGCGGTAAAGGTCCGGCCGCGTGCCAACCAGCAGAGGATATGAAACCGGCGATCCCAGCATGGCCGAGATACCACTCATGGAAGACAGTTCGCCAAGATAATAGTGGTGTGCTACAGATTTCGCCAACAGCGCGGCTTTATTGTCTCGCGTTTCTGTGGCCGATGGCTGATCCGCTAGCGCGAACCAAGGCTCCAATTCAGCCAAGACCTGGTGCTCGAACCACTCTGGTCGCACCCAGGGTGGGTTGCCTACCTGGATATCAAATCCACCCCGTTCTCCTTTGAATACCTGCGCGAAGTGAAGCTCCCAGTGAAAGAAGCCGTGGCCGTCTTCCGCCTTGATGTCGCGTTCGGTCGATCCTGCGATGTCCTCGACCGTGTTGAGCCAAGGGAAGCGCGTCGGCAGTTTCCACGGCTGGTCCATGCCCAGGGTGCCTTCGAGGCTGCGCTCGAATGCGGTCAGGCGCGGAAGCGCCTTGTCCACGGGGACATCGTCCAGCCCAGCCAGAAACGTGTCGGCCAAGGCGTCCTGTGTGCCGAGAGTCGCCTCCAGGAAGTCCAGCCAGTCGGCGAAGTCATTGAGGGGAATGGTTGAGCGCCACTGATCGGTGATCTGGGCCTTGCGTCCGGAGCTGGCGCCGCGTCCTCGGGTCTTCAGTCCCGCGTCGCCGACGGCCTGGTCTGTGGGTGCCGTCTGTTCGTCAGCCGAATCGGGGAAGAGGGCGTCCGCCTCCCACGATTGCCCACCACGAGGCGGCGACGCAGCCTCGGACGTCGCGGCGGAGAGCAGAGCCGCCAGATCCGCTCCCGTGACCACCTCGCCGCCAACCTTGTACGCATCGGTGGTCCCGACCAGGTCGGCCACCCTGTCCAGCGGCCAGAACCACAGGGCACACCACGCGTCCATCACGGTCTTCAGACGCCAATACGGGGTGCCGGCGACCGTCAGATCCTCCAGGATCTTCTGCCTGTCCACCGCCTCGTCAGGATGCTGCAACCAATCCGCGCCCCACACCTCGATGCGGCGTGAGACCTTCTGCTCGGACAGCTCCAACCGCTTGGCGACCAGACTCCACAGGAATTCGGCGCGACGGGCAACCCCTTGTAGTCGCCACAACTCGGACTTCTCCGCCCGCTTGCGCCACGTCTCGTAACGCTTCTGCCGCTTCTCCTCGGGCTCGCCGCCCTTTTCCTCGAACGGCTTCGGCGCTTTCGGCGCACGCTGAATCCCCTTGCGCCACTTGCCGAGTGCCTTCGCCTGCTCCTCCGCGAGCTTCTTGGCCTCGCTCTCCCCCGCGACCGCTCCCCACCCGCTTGCCGGCAGCAGAAAGTGGTGAACGGCGCCCTCCGGCAACTCTCCCTCCCGAAACGGAAGGTCGGTCGGCGGCAGGGCGTCCTTGCGCAACAACCACCGGCCGTGTGGCAGCTCGCTCGCCGGGTAGACTTTCCTCCCCGCCCCGATCAGCGAGTTGCCGCGTCGCAGGTGCAGCCCGAACCACGGTGCCCGCATGCCCGGGTGCATGGAGTTGAGCCACAGCGACACCTCCGCCAACTCCACAGCCGTGGCGTTCAGGTCCACGCCGTACGCGTTGTGGAGGGCGACGTACGCCTTGACCTTCTGCAACTCGATCTGCCGCTGCTCGGTGTCGACCCGGCGGCCCAACTCCTGCTCACGTCGGCGCAGATACTCGGCCGCGACCTGGTCGATCGCTTCGTTGAGGAACGCACCGGAGCCGAGTGCGGGTTCGCAGATCTTCCATTCGAGGAGTTCGCGGGCCGCCGTGACCGTGCCGTCCTGGTCGAGGCGGTGCTTGAGTGCCAGCTCGACCGTGACCTCGGTGAGGGACTTCGGCGTGTAGTACGAGGCGGAGGTCTGCCGGTCCCGCCCGGCCAACCGATAGACGAAGGAACCCTTGCGGTGTACCTCCCGAACGGGCAGCCCGGTCTCGTGGTGGGGCCGCTCGACGAAGACTTCCTCGGGGTAGTCCTGCACCCGGGACGCGGGGATCATCCAGCTTCCGCCCGAGGCGTCGCCACCCTTGGCGACCTCGTACAGGTCCTCCTCGGCGATGAAACCGCTGTAGGACATCAATCCCTCGTAGACCGCACCGAGTTGGTTGATGCCCAACTGCGCGTACGAGATGAACCCGCCCCGCTCGCGCCCCTTTCCCTTGGTGAGCATCAGCCGGCGCAACACCTTGTGCAGGGTCTCGTTGCGGAGCCGGGTGTCCAGGAATTCGGGCTCGTCTCCGCCCTCTTCATAGCGCGGGTTCTCGACCTGATCCGTAGAGATCAGGCGGACCGCGTCCTTCTTGAACAAGTCGGAGCGCAGCGGTTCGAAGCGCAGCCCGATATCCGCGCTGCGAGCGACGGCACGGCGCGTCCGGTCCGCCTGCCGGACCCGTTCGGTGTACTCGTCCTGCGAGATGCTGCCCGCAGCGAGCGATGCGGCGGCCTGGTTCTCGGCTGCGGTAGCCGCCCGGTCGGCCGCGTCCGCCGCCACGTCCTCCGGCTCACTGCCGTACTCCCGATGACCCTCCTCCACCTTGCGGAAGAGCAGGTCCAGGGACTCGTACAGGTGAAAGCCCGTTCTGGACTTCTCGCCGACCAAGTCGCGCACCACCAGGTCACCGAGGCGCTGGAGGCCATAGCCTCGCGCGTACTCGGGATAGTCGCTGGGCAGGATGCCGAGCGCCGGCTGAGCCTCCGCGTACAGCAGGAACAGGATGCGGTAGAGGTAACGCAGCGACTCGCGGCTGAGCTGCTTGGCGAGGCGCGCCGGATCGTCGATCTGCCCCGGCGTGATCCCGTGGTCTTCACGCAGCCGGGTCAGGACCTCGTTGGCGATCCACTCGACCGAGAGCCGCAGGCCCTCCCGCAACTCGGTGGATACCCCCACTGCGTGCTTGCCCGACTTCTCCACGAAGCCGGCCAGGGGTGCGGTGCCGCCCTCCTCCGGGGTGCGCAGCGAGTCCACCCCGAACAGGGCGGCGATGGTGTCGAGTTCACCGCCGTTGCGGTCGTCGCGGCGGTTGAGCGCGGCATCCAGGTCCGCGGCGAGATAGCGGCCCTCGTGCCAGGCCAGTCGGTCGGCCAGGACGATGACCCCACCGGCCACGAGGAGCACGTAGCGCGGCGGTTCGTCGCACGCGAAGAGGAAGTCGGTGAGCGCCTTCGCGTCGGTGATCCGCCCCGAGGCCTCCAGGATGACCGGGCGCCGCAACCGACCGGCGCCGTCCGGGTCCAGGGCCGCGTCGGGCCGAGCCGTCCAGCCACACGAGATTGCGATCAGCCCCGGCTCGGCGTGCACGGCTTCCACCGAGTACTCGTGGCCGGCGCGGTGAACCGTCACCGTCTGCTCGTGGGCGTCCGCGTAGCCGAGGGCGGACAGCGTGGCCAGGTGCAACTCGGTGAGCCGCTTGCCCCAGTCGGCGGGAACCGGCGCGTCGGGCTCCGCGAGCACTGCGGCGTCCCGCTCGAAGTCGGCCCGGCTCGCGAAGTAGGGGCCGTTCAGGGCACGCAGGCTCTCGCGCGGCGTGCGAGCGCGCGGCGGCACGGATCCGGGTTCAGCCCCCGTGCGCTCGGCCTCGGCGACGGCGGCCGCGTGCTCGCGCCGCGCGTCGTCCTCGGCGGCGGCCCACCGGGCGAGCAGACCGTCCTTGGCCTTGAGGTCCTTGGGCAATACCTCGGCCAGGTAGTGCGCCGAGAGGTAGTCGCCGTGGTTGACCAGCGAGTCGTAGGTCACGTCAGTTCTCCACCGCGTCACGCGCGCCGTCGAAATCGTCGGGGTTGTCGAGGTTGTCGGGGGCAGGCCGGTCGAGTACGGCCAACACCCGCAGGAGGGGTCTGCCGCTGGTCTGCAACTCGTCCAACAATCGGTTCTGCTCGCCCGCGGTTTCCTCGATCCGGTCCCTGTGGCGCTCGGTCGCACCGGGCAGTAGCGAGTCCTGCCGCCAGTGCGCCAGACGTCGGCGATAGTCGGCCAGAGGCGCGCTGATCTCCTCGTCCCACTGCTTCCTGGACTCCTCCAGGTACGTCCGAGCCTCGGCCACGACATCCGGGACCAGGCTCTGGAGATAGGCGAGGTTACGCGGGAGACCACCACCGGCGAGGCGTGGCCCCACTTTCGCGGCGGCCAGCGCCTCCGACATGGAGCTCACGACCAAGGATCCGTCGGCCACACCCACCGCCATCCACTTGATCACGGTGGGACGTCCCAGCGCGTTGGAGTAGATCCCCTGCACCAGGAAGGTGGGATGTTCGACGTAGGGCGACGTGATCACGGGTGCCTCCTGCCGCCCGAACTGCACGAGCACCTTGTCGGTGAGCCACTCCACCATGGGATGGATCTCGGTGAGATAGGAGATCTCGGGCCAGATGGATTTCGTACTCTCGCGGGCCTCGGCGAGCTTCGCGAGAGCGAGGTCTCGATCGAAGGTGACGAGCATACGCTCGGCGACGCCCAGTTCCTTCAGGTAGGACGGGGGCAGAGCTTTGAGGCGGTGCAGCAGATCGGGCGCCATGGCCGGGGACAGCGAGAGATAGGCATGACCCCGGGGGTCCGTCGAGGGCACCAGGCCGATGGCGTCCTCGGCCCGATCGCCGAACACCTCGGCCAACGCGGTGTCCACGAAGGCCGACGTGTCGCCGTCGAACAGTGAGGGGACCTCCGCGCGCCGCGGCAACTCGTGCTCGGTGATGGTGTCCACCTGGCCGAAGAGGTCGGCCAGGTCCCCGTCGGCCGGACCGGATTCGGGATCCAGGAACTTTTCGACGGTTCCCCCCAGCATCAGCTCCCGGATCAACCGCCGCTCCTCCTCGTCGGCACGGTAGTAGCCGGACTCGGCTTCCGCCGTGCCGTTGAGCTTGTGCGCCTCCTCCTCACGGACGAGGAGTTTCTCGGCGACGGTTCGGTCGTCTTTCGCGCCTGGCCGGCCGGAGGTGAGGATGAGCGCGCGGAACTGCGGTTCATGGTGCTGGCCGTAGCGGTCGATGCGGCCGTTGCGCTGCTCGATGCGGATCAGCGACCACGGGATGTCGTAGTGCACGAGGTGATGGCACTGTCGATGCAGGTTGACACCCTCGGACGCGACATCGCCGGTGAACAGCAGGCGTACCGGGTCCTTCGCGAGCCCGAACGCCTCCAGGCACGCGCGCTGTTGCTCGTCGCTCAGGCCACCGTGCATGACCTGTACGGCCTTGACCACGCCGCCCTTGTCCGGCGCGAAGCCGAGCCGGGCGGGCACCACATCGGCGAGCCACTTGAGGGTGGGGACCCGTTCGGAGAACACGACCACGCGGGTGGCGCTGCCCGGCCCGACACCGATTTCCCGCAACTGCTCGATCAGGGTGTCCAGCTTCGCCGAGTCGCCGGGGGCGCCGGCCCTGCCGATCGAGGCGGCGATCGTCTCCAACCGCTCCAACGCCGCCACTTCGGCCGCGATCGCCGCGTCCGGCTGTCCGCCCTGGGCAGTCGACTCGACCGTCTTCGCGGCCAGCGTCTTCTTGCGGCGCCCGACGGTGTCGGCGAGGGCGACATGCGACGACAGGAACGTCTTGAGCACGTTGTACGCGAAGAGCGGGTCGGTGCTCACCGACTTCGCGTCCCGGTCCGCCGTCCCGAATTCGGGAACGGTCGACGGCTCCGGCAGCCAATGCTCGGCGATCTCCGCGAACACACGTTCCTCGGCGTCCGTGGCCGCGCAGTGCAGGGAGACCGTGGGGCCTCGATCCGCCCACGTGCCACTCAACTCGTTACGCACCTCGGGACTGATCTTGGTCCGTCGGATGAAGAGGTGGCCGAGGTCTTTCGCCGGGTCGTAGTGATCCGGGTCGGCGATCGCGGCCGGGTCGAGCAGCGAGATCAGATCGGCGAAGGAGCGCTTGTCGCCGTTGTGCGGGGTGGCGCTGGCCAACAGAAGCGCATCCGTCCGCGGCGCGAGGATCTCGGCCAGGGCCCTGCGCTGGCTGCCCGCGTTGATCAGGTTGTGCGACTCGTCGATGACCACCGCGTCCCACTGGATGCGCTCCAGGTGGTGCCGATATTGGCCGATGTTCTTGAGCGTGTCGACGGAGATGATGACGCGCTTGTAGTGCGTGAACGGGTTGCGTCCGGCCGGGATCTCGCGCTGGATGCGCTGGATGCCCAAGGAGTCCAGACGTACCAGGGGGATCGAGAATCGAGTCCAAAGCTCGTGCTGGAACTGTTCCAGAACGCTCTGTGGAGTGACGACGAGGATGCGCTCGCCACGGCCCCGGCGAATCAGCTCGGCCAGGGTGAGGCCGATCTCCAGCGTTTTGCCCAACCCGACGACGTCCGCGATCAGGATGCGCGGGCGAAGGTTGCCCATGGACAGCGCCAACTCGGCGGGACGCTGTTGATACGCCAGTGGGTCGAGCAGAAAACGGTCGGCGAGGGCGAGGCCACGCTCGGACTGCGGGAGCGGCGTCTTGCGCAGAACCGCTTCGAGGAACAGCCGACTGCGACGAAAGTAGGACGAGGTGTCGGGCACCAGTCGGGTCTTGTCCGGTTCGAGCAGCCGGATCCCGGTGTCGATGCCGGTGAAGAACACCGCTTCCTCGTCACGGACGAACTCCGAAACGCCGATCGCCTCGATCTTGTCGCCGTCGTACTTCGTCGGCGTGGCTGTTCTGACCAGCCACTCCTCGTCACGCACAAGAATCTGAGCACCCGGTGGATAACGGGTCTCCCCCTGCTCTGCCACCCCTGCCGTCCCTCCGTGCGCAAATGCCGAGAAATGTGTGCCCTGACCCCGCCGAAAGTCTGCCACGGAGCGAACGGCCCGCCGGCTGGTCAAAAACGCGCGTCGCGCGCGTATCCGGCGCGAATCCGTTCGGCGATCCGCACCGGCGCGGGAAGACGCACCCGAGTCCCGGCCGAACCTGCCGGCGGTGCCGCGCCCGCTGCCCCGTCGGCCGGTGAGGCATTGTCCGTCACCTCGTCCTCGGGCGGGCCGCCACGCTCCTCGGCCCACGAGACGGCGTCGTCCTCGCGGGCCGCCACGTCCACGAGGATCGGTGCGTACGCGACCGGATCGACGGACGTTGGGCCGGGCAAGGCGGGGGGCTCCACGATGGGGATCCGTCCCGTGAGCCGCCGCTTGGCCTGGGCGGCGGTCAGCCCGAGGTCCGCGATGATGCGCACCAGTTCTTCGGTGACGCGAGCCGTCGTCGGCCGGTCGGCGCGGTCGTACGCGAGCATGGCGGTCACCAGCGAATGCAGCTCGGACGGCAGATCGTCGAGGTCGGGCAACGTAGCCGGGTCCTCGATGCGCAGCGCGGTCGCCTGCCATGTCGGCCCGGTGTAGGGGTAGTGCCCAGTGGCGGCGAAAAGCAGGACGGCTCCGAGCCCGTAGACATCGGCGGCATGATCCAGATCATGTTCGCCGCGGGCCTGCTCCGGCGGCATGCACAGCACGGAGCCGACCACGACACCCGTGGCGGTCAACGTGGTGCGCCGCTCGGCCAGGACGGCCAGACCGAAATCGATCAGCTTGGGCCCGTAGGACGCGAGCACAACGTTTTGCGGCTTGAGGTCCCGGTGCAAGAGCCCGGCCTGGTGCACCGTACGCAGACCCTCGGCGAGCAAGGCGCCGAGGCTGGCGACCTCGGCCGGAGGCAGTGGCCCGTGCTCATCGATATAGGCGCGCAGGTCGGGCCCCGCGACGTACTCGACCGCCAGCCACGGGTGGTCGGCCCGCGCGTCGGCGCCGACGAAGGCCGCCACGAAGGGGCCGTACACCGTCTTGAGGCTCTCCACTTCGAGCACGAAACGCGCCCGCGAATCCTCATCGAGCTCCGACGCCTTGATCACCTTGACCGCGACCTGGTGACCCGCCGCGGACTCGCCGAGGTAGACCTGCCCCATCCCACCAGAGCCGATCCGACACACCAGGGTGTACCCGCCGACGATGGTCGGGTCGTCATCTCTCAGTGGCTCCACCGGCTGCCGGCCTCCCTCATGTGATCGGAGCAAGTCGATCGGTACGCATCATCTGCTCACCGTACGTACCAAGCTGGCGCAGAGGCAGTTTAAGTCGCGCTCACAGGGTCGATGCGGCGCGACGGTAGATGGTGCAACCCACCCGGCGCATGTGCGTCCGTCCACGATGTCCAACCGACTCAGGGCCAACGCGCGCTATCGAAGCTAGCTTCGACGACGTGTGTGCTAGCGTACGCATAGTCGAGAGATGGAGTGCTGCTCCTTCTCTCGACCGTGGTGCTCGGGGGAGAGGGAGCTTTGGCCTCGCCATACGGCGCCATGCTCGAAGGATGTCTTGGATCGCCGCACCGCCCACATGGTTGGTAGCCCTGACGGGGCGGTGCGGCTCAACTCTCTCCGTGCATGAACACAAAGAAAGAAGGACTCTCCGTGAGGATCGCCGACGCCCATGATGCAGGATCGCTCTCGCCGCGCGGCGCGCGAGGCATGCTTGTCGTCATCGTGATCATCGTGATGATGTTGCCGATCGGGTTCGCCACGGTCGGGGCGAGTCCTGACGTGGTCGCCACCGCTGTTGCTCCATCGATCCTGACCGCGGTCATGGCATGGGTGCCGAGCCTCTTGACGCGTCGCGGTTCGCAAGCCGGGCCTACGCAGGTCTGATCCGATGGGTCGGCCGCCTGCACCGGGCGGCCGACCCATCCGGTAGCCGCGACCACATCCGCACATAAGCCCTTCGGCGGGAGAACTGGTAATGGACAACTTTCCGATGGTTCCGCTCGGGGAACTGTGCGAAGTGTCCGCCGGACCGTCCGGCACGCTCTTCAATGACATCGGCGATCACCCGAATGGCGTGCCGATCATCTCGCCGTCCGACATCACCGATCACCAGACGGTCGATGCCCGCAGAGTGAAGCGTGTGTCCGCGGAGGAGGCACAACAAGCCCGGCGACTCTCACTCCGGCAAGGCGATCTGCTGGTCGTGCGGCAAGGCGCCCTCGGACGAGTCGCCCTCATCGGTTATGAGAGCACGGGATGGTTCTACAGCTCGTCGTGCCTCATGCTCCGCCCCAAGGTGGAGAAGATTTTGTCGGAGTACCTCGCGGGATACCTTTCCCATCCTTCCGTGCGCGAGGCGTTGTCCGCCCAGGCGAACCCCGGCACCATGCCCTCACTCAATGCATCCATCCTGAAAACGTTTCCTGTGGCGCTACCTCCGGTGGGCCACCAGCACATCGTGGTCGAAACCCTGGCCGACATCGACGAGCAGATCGCGATCCAACGCAAAATGACCGCGCGGCTGGAGGCACTTCGTCCTGCGGTGTTCACGCGGCTGGTCCCAGGAGGGGTTTCCGCATGGGTGCACTGACGACCGACGAACTCACCCACCACCTTCACGACGCCGCCCGGGTGGCAAGCAAGCGTGCGATCCCGGGTGCGGGCTTCGACGGAATCGGCTGCTTCCTGCTCCTGAAGCGCGCCTCGGACCAACACGAGCTGCGACAGGCACGCCGTGCGGCGGGACGGGAACCGGCAGCCGATACCCACACGGGACACCTCCGGGTGCCCGAGGCTGCCCGCTGGCGAAACATCACTGACGACCGGAACTCCCCTGCCGATGCACTCAATCGAGCGTTGTGGGCCCTCGAAAACGCCAACCCCGGGGCGTTGGACGGAGTATCCGCGTCCGGCGATTTTCGCCAGGTCGCCCATACCCCAGGGCTGCTGACCCTGATGGATCGCTTCACCTCGTTGGATCTCAGCGACGCTTCGCTTCAGTCGCCGGACGTCATCGGACGCGCCTATGACCGATTCCTCAGCGAACGAGCCGATGGTGTGGGGAGAACGGGCGGTGAGTTCCACACTCCGCGCTCGATCGTCGAGTTGATGGTCCGGTTGGTACATCCCGAGGCCGGCCAATCGGTCTACGACCCCTGCGTCGGCTCCGGTGGCATGCTTGTCGCTGCCGCACAATACGTCTGGGATGGCTCGACCCGTAGGGTCGCGGCCCCCGAACTGTTCGGGCAGGACGTTGATGCGGCCTCCTGTGCGACCACCGAAACGAACCTCGCGCTTCACGGCGTCTTCGACGCGTCGATCCGCTGCGGTGACACCCTGGACGATCCGCTGCATACACGCAGTTCGATGGAACTACGTCAATTCGATCGGGTGCTGACAAATCCGCCGATCTCGACGAGTTATAGCGCATCTGGGATGAAGTACTCGGAGCGGATGGTTTACGGATTTGCGCCCGAAGTCAAGCGCGCCGACTTGATGTTCGTCCAACATGTGCTGGCCACCTTGGCCCCGAACGGCATCGGCGCGACGACCACGCCGCACGGCGTACTTTTCCATGGCGGAGCCGAGGGGGACATTCGCCGCCGCATGATCGAGGCGGGGCGCATCGATGCCGTGATCGGTATCGGGGCCAATGTCTTCTACGGCACCTCGATCCCCGCCTGCGTCCTTGTTCTCCGCGGCACCGAGGATGCCCACCGTCAGCGCGACAGTGGCATTCTCTTCATCAACGCGGAACGCGAAGTACAGACCGGGCGCTCCAGGAACCACTTGGCGGCCAGGCACATCGAGCGAATCGTCACCGCATACCGGGAACGGGCCTGCATCCCAGGCCTTGCCCGCGTGGTGTCACCGACCGAGATCGCGGCCAACGACTACAACCTCAACATCCGCAGGTACATCGGCGCCGAAGCCCGGAACGAGCCCCTTCCGGACGTCCACGGGGCATTTTTCGGGCACGTTCCTCGGAGCGAAGTCGCCGCTCGACAGGCAGCATTCGATGCCTTCCACATCTCTCCGGAGATGCTCCTCAGCACTCGCGGTACGAAGTACTACGACTTCTTGGACGAAGGTTACGAACGAACCGCCGCGCGAATCCCACATCTCACTGCGCCACGTGAGCAACACCTCCTGGACGTGGCTCGCGGCTGGTGGGAGACGTACTCGTCGACGTTGGAGGAGGCGGTTCAAAGCTTGAGTCCCGTCGAACTGCGGAGCGGGATACTGACGGCGTTCCGTGAACAGCTGGTCGGTATCGGCGTTCTGGAGCCGCACGAGGTCGCCGGAGCACTCGCGGACTGGTGGTCGGCGCACGAGGACGACCTACGCACGTTGAAGTACGGTGGCGCCTCAGCCGTCCTCGACGCCTGGGCGCGACGACAGGCCACTCGCAGGCCCAGGGCAAAACAGAAAGCCCCGACAACCATGTCGACAGATTTCGACACGGTGCGACACGCCCTGGGTACGAGCCTCCTGACCCTCTTGGAAACGCAGACGGCAGCACGTCGCCAAGCCCTCGTGAGCACTTTTCTTTCCTGGGGCGACCGATACGCCACGTCCCTAGTAGACATGGCCAGTAGACAAGAGACCGGTGCCGCCCGCCTTGCAGACAGACTGCGCCGGCTCGGCATGACTGACGACGAACCATGGCTTTGAGCCGACATCGGGACCGCCCGGTTCGCATTGCGGCGCGACGAGTGAAGCCGCGACGTTCCCACAGGTCGCAGCTTGTCCGGGGATGCTCGCAGTATGTTCGATGCGATACCTGCGACCACGTCGGTGGGCAAAAAGCGGATCACCGCCGGACGCCCGACGGGGCCGTTAGCTCAATTGGCAGAGCAGCGGACTTTTAATCCGCGGGTTCAGGGTTCGATCCCCTGACGGCCCACCCCGCTGTGCCGTTCCCGGCCGCTCCGGACGGTCGATGGCTCCGCTCCGCGGAGAGCCGTCGGGCCGCGAGCACACCCCGAGCACACCGCCGGTCATCCTGTGATCCGCCGCCACCGACGTGGGCCGGTCGAGGGATTGATTGCCGCTCCGGGCCTCGGAAAATTGGTTGGTCGGGGGTGGGGGGATGGGTACGGTGGGTGGCATGCACCTCTTTCAGATCTACGGCTGACACGGCAGGGGCTTTGCCCCTGACTTGGCCCCGCCGAGCGGGCGTGCGCGGTTGGTTTGCGCCGCCGTTCGGGCTGTCGGGCTGCCGTGTTGTTTCGCCGTGGAATCGAAGAGAGAGTGCTCATGCCTCGTCGTTTTGGTCATGCCGTGCGCGCCGCTCATATTGCGATGGTTGGCATACCCGCCGTCAGCCACGTGTTGCCGAGTCTTGAGGTTTTGCGGGAGTTGGTGGATCGGGGGCATCGGGTGACCTATGCCAACGATCCGGTCGTCGGCGATTTGATCGCGCCGACCGGGGTGGAGTTCGTGGCGTACCGGTCCACCCTGCCTGTCGCGGACAATGGGTGGCCCGATGATGCGATCGGGGCCATGGGGGTTTTCCTGGATGATGCGATCCAGGCGTTGCCGCAGTTGCATGCGGCGTACGACGGTGACCCCGCCGATCTGTACCTGTACGACATCGGTGCGTATGCGGCGCGGGCGCTTGCCGAGGTTCAGGGGCGGCCGATCGTGCAGTTGTCGCCGACGTATGTGGCCTGGAAGGGCTACGAGGACGAGGTGTTGCCCGGGATGAAGGCGTTGCCGGGGGCGGGTGCCTACTGGGCGCGATTCGCCGGCTGGCTCGCCGACTGTGGGGCGACCACCACCGATGTGGATCGCTTCGGCGGCCGGCCGCGACGGGTCGTGGCCACCGTGTCGCGGGCCATGCAACCGTTCGCCGACCGGGTCGACACCGACGTGGTCGACTTCGTCGGGCCGTGCCTGGGTCGCCGTGCGGATCAGGGGGATTGGCGGCGTCCCGCCGACGCGGAGCGGGTGTTGCTGATTTCGCTGGGTTCGGCCTTCACCCGGCAGCCGGAGTTCTATCGGAGCTGCCTCGCCGCGTTCGGCGATCTGCCGGGGTGGCACGTGGTGTTGCAGATCGGTCGGTACGTCGATCCCGCCGATCTCGGCGAGTTGCCGGGCAACGTCGAACTGCACTCGTGGGTGCCGCAGTTGGCCATCCTCGAACAGGCCGACGCATTCGTTACGCACGCCGGGATGGGCGGGTGCGGCGAGGGGTTGACGACCGGGGTGCCGATGATCGCCGTGCCGCAGGCCGCCGATCAGTTCGCGAACGCGGATCGCCTCGTCGAACTCGGCGTGGCCCGTCGACTGGACACCGCGGACGCCACACCCGAGGCCCTGCGCGGCGCCCTCCTCGCGCTGACCGCCGACCCGGCGGTGGCCGCCCGCTCCGCCGAATTGCGGGAGCGGGCCCGGGCCGAGGGCGGCACCGCGCGCGCCGCCGACCTGATCGAGGCCGAGCTGGGCTGATCCGGGACACCGGCCGCACAACGAGGCGCCCCGGACCCGGCTCGATGCCGGATCCGGGGCGCCTCGTCGGGCGAGGGCGGCCGGAACGGGTCGCCGCTCAGCCCTTCAGCGCGGCCGCGACCGTGTCCGCGAGCGGGGTGGTCGGGCGGCCGAGGAGGCCGGACAGGTCGCCGGTGACGCCCGCGAGCGCGCCCTCGGAGACCCGCAGGTCGGCGTCGACAAGGAGTTCGACCAGGAACGCCGGGAGGCCGACACCGGTGAGGATCTCGCCGTACTTCTCCGCCGGCAGGTTCGCGTACGCGACCTCCTTGCCGGTCTGCCGCGCCGCTTCGGCGGCCAGCTCGGCCAGGCTCCAGTTGGTGTCGCCGGTCAGCTCGTACACCTTCCCGGCCTGGTCGTCGGCGAGCAGCACGATCGCGGCGGCCTCGGCGAAGTCGACGCGCGCGGCGGAGGCTATCCGGCCCTCGCCGGCCGAACCCGCGACCGCGCCGCGCTCGACGGCGCCGGCGAGCGAGCCGGTGTAGTTCTCGGTGTACCAGCCGTTGCGCAGCAGCACGCTGGGCAGGCCGGAGGCGGCGATCCGCGCCTCGGTGTCGCGGTGTACCCGGGACAGGCCGAGGGGGCTGTCGCTCGCGGAGTAGATCGACGTGTAGAGCAGCAGGCCGACCCGGGCCTCGGTGGCGGCGGCGACCACGGCGGCGTGGTGCGCGATCCGGTCCTCCTCGGGGCCGGTGGAGGACACGAACAGCAGCTTGTCCGCGCCGGTGAAGGCGGGTACCAGCGTCTCGGGCCTGGTGTAGTCGGCCTCGCGCACCTCGACCCCCCGGGCGGCGATGTCGGCGGCCTTGGCCGGTGTGCGCACCGCCGCGACGATCTCCGAGGCGGGTGTGCCCCGGTCGAGCAGGGCGTCGATGACGAGGCGGCCGAACTGTCCGGTGGCTGCGGTGACGACGATCACGAGGCGTTCCTCTCTCCCGCGTACCGAACCCGTCGCTCGGCCGCTGTCCAAACGATGGCACTAACTTTTAGAAAGCGCAACCCATGAGAGGGTGCAGCTATCTGGTGAGTGCTTGCATGCGGAGAGTGTGTCACTTTCGAAAGCACTGATACGGAGGTAGCCTCGACAGACGCAGACGCAGTCGCAGTCGACGAAGGGGGTAGCGATGGAAGCCGAGACCGCGACCAGGACCGGTCCGGACCCGACCCCGGAGTTCGAGTTCGACGTCTTCGCGAAGGAGTGCGGCTCGCGCACGGCCATGGAGCACATCACCGGCCGCTGGGGCGTGCTGGTCCTGGGCGGGCTGTACGACGGCCCGATGCGCTTCAACGCGCTGCGCCGCCGGGTGGACGGGGTCAGCGAGAAGATGCTCGCGCAGACGTTGCAGGCGCTGGAGCGGGACGGTTTTGTGCTCCGCGAGGTGCACAGCACGATCCCGCCCCGGGTCGAGTACACGCTGACCGACATGGGCAGTGCGACGGCGGCCAAGCTGCTCGACCTGATCGAGCACCTGGAGGGTCACATGGCCCGGGTCTTGCTCGCCCGCGAGGAGTACGACCGGACCCACGGCTGAGCCGTTCGGTCCGCGCCGGGCGGGTACCGGCGTCCGCTACGACAGAGGGGTCGGGACCACGGGAGGGCATCCCGTCGTCCCGACCCCTCTGTCGGTCCGGCCCGGCCGGACTCAGATGCTCCAGACGCCCGCGCCGAGCATCGACTTGATCTCGCCCGCCAGGCCCCCTTCGGGGTTGACCCGGAAGTCCAGGTTGTAGCGGGTGCGCATGCGCGCGCTCTCCAGGATCAGGTGCACCGGGTTGTCGCCGGGGTGCGAGGACAACACCCGCTTGATGTCCTTCACCAGCTTCTCGTTGACCTTGGTGGTGGGCAGCCGCAGGCACACCGGCGCCTTGCCGCCGTGTTCGGCCGAACCGATGTCGAGCGGGACCAGCTCCGAGCCGAACACGCTGAGCGCGCCGTCGCGTTCGTTGAGCCGACCCTTGATGCTGACCGCGACGTCCTCCTCGAGGGCGTGTGCGACGAGGGTGTACGACTGCGGGAAGAACAGCACCTCGATCTCGCCGTCGTGGTCGGCGAGGTTGATCATCGCCCAGGGCGAGCCGCTCTTGTTCACCTTGCGCTGGATGCCGGTGATCAGCCCGGCGAGCTGCACGTTGCCCTCGGTCCGGCCGGAGTTCTTCAGCTCGGTGATCGAGGTGTCGCGGTGTCGGGACAGGATGTGCTCGGCGCCGTCGAGCGGGTGGGCGGAGACGTACAGACCGAGCATCTCGCGCTCGGTGGCCAGCTTGAGCTTGCGCGGCCACTCCTGGTCGGTGAGCGTGAAGTCGAGCCCGACGGCCGGTTCGTCGGCCGCCTCGTCGCCGCCGCCGAACAGGTCGTACTGGCCCGCGGCCTCCTGCTTCTTCAGCCCGACCACCGCGTCGAGCGCCTGCTCGTGCACGTCGACCAGGGCCCGGCGGGTGTGCCCGAGCGCGTCGAACGCCCCGGCCTTGACCAGGGATTCGACCGCGCGCTTGTTGCAGGCGGGCAGGCCGATCTTGGTCAGGAAGTCGGCGAAGGAGTTGTACTTGCCCTTGCTCGTGCGGGCGTCGACGATGTCGTTGATGACGTTGTCGCCCACGTTGCGGATGGCCCGCAGGCCGAACCGTACGTCGGACCCGACGGCGGTGAAGTCGGCCACCGACTCGTTGACGTCGGGGGAGAGCACCCGGATGCCGGCCGAGCGGGCATCGGCCAGGTACATCCCCATCTTGTCCTTGTCGTCGCCCACCGAGGTGAGCAGCGCGGCCATGAACTCGGCGGGGAAGTTCGCCTTGAGGTAGGCCGTTTGGTAGGACACCAGGCCGTAGGCGGCGGAGTGCGACTTGTTGAACGCGTAGCCGGCGAACGGGACCAGCACGTCCCACACGGCCTGGATCGCCTCGTCGCCGTAACCGCGTTCGCGGCAACCCGCCTGGAACGGGATGAACTCCTTCTCCAGGACTTCCTTCTTCTTCTTGCCCATCGCGCGGCGGAGCAGGTCTGCCTGGCCGAGGCTGTAGCCGGCCAGCACCTGCGCGGCGCGCTGTACCTGCTCCTGATACACGATCAGACCGTAGGTGGGGCCCAGGACTTCGTTGAGCGGCTTCTCCAACTCCGGGTGGATCGGCGTGATTTCCTGCTGGCCGTTCTTGCGGAGCGCGTAGTTGATGTGCGAGTTCATGCCCATCGGGCCGGGGCGGTACAGCGCGGAGACCGCGGAGATGTCCTCGAACTCGGTCGGCTTCATCAGTTTGAGCAGTGCCCGCATGGGACCGCCATCGAGCTGGAACACGCCCAACGTGTCGCCGCGGGAGAGCAGTTCGAAGGTGACCGGGTCGTCGAGCGGGATCTTCTCGATGTCGACGTCGATGCCCCGGTTGGCCTTGATGATCTTGATGGCGTGGTCGATGATGCCCAGGTTCCGCAGACCCAGGAAGTCCATCTTGACCAGGCCCATCGATTCGCACGACGGGTAGTCGAAGCCGGTGATGATCACGCCGTCCTTGTCCCGCCGGTGCAGCGGGATCAGGTCGATCAGCGGCGTGGAGGAGAGGATGACGGCCGCGGCGTGCACACCGGTGCCCCGGGTCAGGCCCTCGATGCCGCGCGCGGTGTCGATCACCATCTTCACTTCGGGGTCGGACTCGTACAGCGCGCGGATCTCGCCGGCCTCGGTGTAGCGCGGGTGGTCCTTGTCGAACATGCCGGCCAGGGGCATCGACTTGCCCATGATGTCCGGCGGGTACGCCTTGGTGATGCGGTCGCCGGTGGCGAACGGGAAGCCCAGGATGCGGCTGGAGTCCTTGATCGCGGCCTTGGCCTTGATCGTGCCGAAGGTGTTGACCTGCGCGGTGTACGCGGACCCGTACTTCTCGGTGACGTAGCGCACCATCTGGTCGCGCTGGCGGTCGTCGAAGTCGATGTCGACGTCCGGCGGATTGATCCGCTCGGGGTTGAGGAAGCGCTCGAACAGCAGGTCGTAGTCGAGCGGGTTCAGGCCGGTGATACCGGTCAGGTAGGCCACCATCGAACCGGCCGCGGAGCCTCGGCCGGGGCCGACCGGGATGCCGTTGTCGCGGGCGTACTGGCAGATGTCGGCGACCACGAGGAAGTAGGAGTCGAATCCCATGGGCGTGATCACGCCCATCTCCAACTCGATCCGGTCCAGCACCTCCTGGCTCGGGTTGTCGCCGAACCGGTGCCTCAGGCCCGTGGCGATCTTCTTGCGCAGGTAGCTCGCCTGGGTCTCGCCCTCCGGGACGTCGAACTGCGGCATCCGGTTGACCTCGGCGAAGACCTCGTCGTAGGGCTGGATGCGCTCGGCGATCGCGAGGGTGTTGTCGCACGACTCGGGCATCTCGGCGAACAGCCGGCGCATCTCGTCGGAGGTCTTGATGTAGTAGCCGGTGCCGGCGAACTTGAACCGGTTGGGGTCGGCCTTGTTCTTGCCCACGCCCACGCACAGGAGCGAGTCGTGCGCGTCGGCCTGGTCCTCGGTGACGTAGTGCGAGTCGTTGGTGGCCAGGAGCGGGATGTTCAGCTCCTTGGCGATCCGCAGCAGGTCCTGACGGACGGTGCGCTCGATGTCGAGGCCGTGGTCCATCAGTTCGAGGAAGTAGTTCTCCTTGCCGAAGATGTCCTGGTAGGTCGAGGCCGCCTTGATCGCCTCGTCGTATTGACCCAGGCGCAGGCGGGTCTGCACCTCGCCGGACGGGCAGCCGGTGGTGGCGATGATGCCCTCGTGGTGCTCGGCGATCAGCTCGCGGTCCATGCGGGGCTTCATGTAGTAGCCCTCGATGGACGCCAGGCTGGAGAGCCGGAACAGGTTGCGCAGGCCCTGGGGGTTCTCCGCCCACATCGTCATGTGGGTATAGCGGCCGCCGCCGGAGACGTCCTTGCCGCCCTCGCCGTCCTCGCTCGGCGCGCGTTTGCCGCCGGGGGCCCAGAACTCGGGGCGGCGGGCGTGGCGGGTGCTGGGGGCGACGTACGCCTCGATGCCGATGATCGGTTTGACGCCGTGTTTTTTGGACGTGCCCTGGAACTCGTAGGCGCCGAACATGTTGCCGTGGTCGCTCATGGCCACCGCCGGCATGCCCTGGCGGGCCACCTCGGCGAACAGCTTGTCGTTCTTCGCCGCTCCGTCCAGCATCGAGTATTCGGTGTGGACATGCAGGTGAACGAACGAGTCAGACACGGTGTGTGAGGCTCCTCGGAGGGGCGGCGGGGGCCATCCACCATAACGCGGCCGGGGGCGGCAAACGGGTGTCCGAGGCCGATGTCCGCGGTGCCTCGGCGAAGGCTTTTCCGAGTCGTTTCCTGGCCGTATCCGGGTGGGCCCGGAGTGGGCTGCGGCGGGGTTTGTGGGGCGGTTGGGGTGGGTTTGGCGTGGGGTTTGGGGTGGGTTAGGCCGTTTTGGTGCGGGCGTGGTCGTGGGGGTGGCGGTGGTCGTGGGCGGGGGCGTGGTCGTGGAGGTGGTCGTGGGTGTGGTCGGGCGCCTCGGTGGTGGTTTCGGCGGCTTGGGCGGCGGCTGCGCGGCGGCGCAGTGGGGGCAGGGTGGGCGGGGGTTGGCGGCGTTCGGGGAGTTCGGCGAGCAGGGCCTTGGTGGCTTCGGTGATGGCGGCGACGGCGCGCTCCACGGCCTCCTCTGTGCGGGGTGACGTGGTCTGGACGCCGCTCACTTTGCGGACGTATTGACGGGCGGCGGCTTCGATCTCGACGTCGGTGGCGACGGGGTCGAGTCCGCGGAGCGTCGTGATGTTTCGACACATGCCTTTCAGGCTAGGCGGGGTGGCCGACATGTGGCCTGGGCCGGCGGGGGAGGCGTGTGTCGTCCCTGGCCGGCCTGGGGCCGCCTTGTCCTCAAGCGCCGGACGGGCTGGGTTTGGTCGGGTCGACGGTGTCGGTTGCGGGTGCCCGATGCTCCCGCGCCAGCCTGCGGCCCGCCTTGTCCTCATGCGCCGGACGGGCTGGGTTGGTCGCGTTGACGGTGTTCGCTCCGGGTGCCCGATGTGCCTGTGCCGGCCTGCGGCCCGCTTGTCCTCAAACGCCGGACGGGCTGGGTTGGTCGGGTCGACGGTGTTCGCTCCGGGCGCCCGTTGCGCCCGTGCCGGCCTGCGGCCCGCTTGTCCTCAAACGCCGGACGGGCTGAATTGGGCTTGCTCAGGGCGTGACTTGGGCTGTCGGGTGTCGTTCTCCCGCA
>NZ_JBHTVA010000009.1:0-130155 GCF_042793325.1 Embleya sp. NPDC056575 | reverse complement strand
CGCAGCCCCGCAGCCCCGCAGCCCCGCAGCCCCGCAGCCCCGCAGCCCCGCAGCCCCGCAGCCCCGCAGCCCCGCAGCCCCGCAGCCCCGCAGCCCCGCAGCCCCGCGACCCCGCGACCCCGCGAGTTGGGGATTGGGTGGGTTTTGGCGTAAGGGGCGTTGCCTTTTGGGGGGTGGGGCGTTGGGGTTTGTGGTGGTGTGGGCTGGGAGGAGTGGTAGTGGTCGGCGGTGCTTCGGGGGCCGGGCGGTTGGTGGTTTCGTCGGGGACGCGGGATCACCGGTACGACCCCGCGACCGCCTGGCGGGTTTATCAGCAGGAGGACGGCAGCCTCACCGTCAGTACGGACGCCTGGCAGGAGGAGGCGCATACGCTGATGGCGATCCGCACCGACTGGTACGCGGACGCCGCCGCCGCGTCGGCCGCCGGCGGGATGCCGCCGGACGTGGCGGGTCGGGTCAGCCGCGCGCTCGGCGCCGAGCCGGTCGCGCCGCCGCCGTACCGCGACTTCGCCGAGGCGTTTCGCGCGGGTGTGTCGCCGTCCCATCCGGAACCGGTCGGCGGCCTGGACCTGGCCGTGCGGCATCGGCCCGCGCAGGACGAGTTCGGCGTGGGCGGCGACTGGTACGACGTGTTCACCCTCGACGACGGTCAGGTCGCGCTCGTGGTCGGCGACGTCCAGGGACACGGCGCGGGCACGGCGCCGATCATGGCCAGGATCCGGACCCTGCTGCACGCCTACGCCGTGGTCACCCCCGACCCCGGCCGGGCCCTCGGCCTGGTGAACGACTTCCTCGACCGCTTCCCCGGCCCGGCCCACGCCACCTGCACGCTGGCCTACCTGGAACCGGCGACCGGCCGGCTCCGGGTCGCCCGCGCCGCGCACCCGCCGCTGCTGCTCGCCGACCCGGCCGGGATGCCGCGGATCGAGGACGTCGAGGGCGGTCTGCCCCTGGGCATGCTCGCGGACCAGGCGTATCCGTGTACGACCCTGACCATGGCCCCGGGCGCGACGCTGGTCCTGGTCACCGACGGCCTGGTCGAGGGCCCGCAGCTGTCCTTGGACCGCGGCATGGAACGCCTGGCGCACCGCTTCGAGCGCAGTCGCGGCCTGGACCTGGAGGCGACGGCGGAGCGGTTGTTCGGGCTCGCCGATCTGACCGGTCACCGGGACGACGTGACGCTGCTGCTGGCCCGTACGACCGTGCGCTGAACTCCCCGCGCCCGGGGGTGTCGAGGGCCACAAAGCCCGCGTTTGCTGGAACTTCGGCCTCTGTCGCGAGAGGATCTGACTATGCGTCAGCTCGATGTCCCGGGCGGCGCCTGGCATCTGACGTGACGTTAGCCACGTGTAAACAAAGTTCGGGCCGACGCTCGCATACTGTCCCGTACGCAGACCTCATACAGGCGTACGCAGCGCCGGTTGAACCAGGCGATTTGGGAGGCTCCACGTGGAGTTCGGCATCTTCCTGAACGGGTACACCCCCGGTCCGGCCGCTCACGATCGCGCGAGTGAGCACCTGGTGCTCATGCGCGAGATGGAATTGGCCATCAAGGCCGACAAGCACAACTGGAAGTACGCCTGGTTCGGCGAGCACCACGGTCTGGTCGAGTACAGCCACATGTCGGCCCCCGAGGTCGTCATCGGCTACGTCGCCGCGAAGACCGAGCGGATCCACCTCGCGACCGGCATCAACAGCCTGTCGCCGCGCAAGGAACACCCGGTCCGCTACGCCGAGCGCGCCGCGATGATGGACCACATCACCGAGGGCCGCTTCGAGTGGGGCACCGGCCGCGGCGCGGGCAGCCACGAGATGGCCTCGTTCAACATCATGGACAAGAACTCGACGAAGACCGAGTGGGACGAGGTCGTTCGCGAGATCCCGCGGATGTGGGCGCAGACCGACTACACGTTCGAGGGCGACCACTTCACCGTGCCGACCCCGCACGACATCCACCCGAAGCCGTACGGCGAGTCGCACCCGCCGATCTGGGTGGCCTGCGGCAACCCGGCCACCTTCGGCAAGGCCGGCTCGATGGGCATCGGCGCGATCGCGTTCAACTTCGAACCGGTCTACAACCTCAAGGGCCGCATCGAGGCATACAAGGAAGCCGCCGAGAACCCGGTCGAGATCGTCGGCGACTACCAGAACAACAACGTGATGATGACGAACGCCGTCATCTGTCTGTCCGACCGCAAGCGCGCCCGCGAGATCGCGCTCAGCAAGGGCCGCGGCTACCTGGTCACCCTGGTGAACCTGTACCACGACACCATGCCGAAGTCGGCGGACGCGATCACCTGGCCGTCGCCCACCTTCGACCTCTCGATGGGCGGCGACGAACTGCTCGACCAGCTGATCGAGGGCGGCTACATGCTGGTCGGCACCCCGGACGAGGTGTGCGAGCAGGTCAAGGCGTACCAGGAGGTGGGCTGTGACCAGCTCGTCTTCGGTATCAACGACGGCATGACGCACGAGGAGAACCTCGAGATGATCGAGCTCTTCGGCAACCAGGTCATCCCGGAGTTCGACAAGGACCCGGAGCACTCGACCACCAAGTACCGCCGCAACGCGGTGCCGAAGTTCGGCCGCTTCCAGGGCGCGGGCCCGGACCCCGACCTCAAGGTCGAGGTGCTGCCGACGAGCGCGGTGCTGCCGCTCCCGTACCCCACGGCGTAGCCGAGGCCGATCGGTCGCACGAGTACGAGTCACGCATACGAGCACGAGCACGAGGCCATCGGGGCGTCCCGGTGGCCTCGTGCGTTTCGGCCGCCGGTCCCGCCGCGAGGCGCGGGCGGATCCGCGGCGCCTACGACACCGAGGACTGGGCGCCCTCGCGCGTGTCGCCGCCGCCCGGCCGAGTGCCGGCGGCCTTGCGGCGGCGCCGGTTGCGGGCGGTGACGACGCGGCGGACGACCTCGATCAGGACGGTGATCGCCGCCGCGGTGGCCAGCCCCGCCGCGATGCCCATCAGCGGATTGTCCTTGAACGCGCTCCCGCCCCAGAAACCGAGCAGTACGCCGTACGTCGCCCAGGCCAGGGCCGCGATCGCGGTGAACGCCCGGAACCGCGCGACCGGGTACTCGACCATCCCGGCGACCAGGGCGACCGCGGTACGCCCGCCGGGGATGTAGCGGCCGACCACGATCATCACGCCGCCGCGTTCGGCCAGCCAACGTTCCGCCCGCTTCCGGGCCCGGCGTCCGCGCTCGCCGTTGAGCATGTGCCTGTTCGCGAACGGTTCGGCCCGGCGGCCGATCGCGTAGGTGATGTTGTCGCCGAGGAAGGCGCCCAGCGCGCCGGCCGCGATGAGCAGGAAAAGATTGGGCGAGAAGCCGCCGGCGGTGGCGAACACGCCGCACGCGATCAGCGCGCTCTCGCTCGGCAGGATCGGCAACATCGCGTCCAGGAGCGCGGCGAGGAAGACGATCAGGTAGGCCCAGGGAGAGCCGGCGAAGTCCATGATCGGGTCGAACCACGCGTCCACGCTCGCTCCCTCGCCGGTGTGTTCGGTGCCGTTTCCCGACCCGCTCGGATGCCTGTTCGGTGGGCCGCCTCTTCGGCGGCTACCCCGCGTGTACGGAATCAAGGCATGGTGCGCCGATCGCTCGAACGTCTGTCACCCTTGATCCCCTCGGTTCGGCCCGGCCCGGCCCGACATCGACGCGGCCGAACGATCCGGCGGCGGAACAACACACAGCCGAACAACACACAGCCGAACAAAACAAGGGACGTGGCATGGACGCCGTTCACGAAGGTCTGGACGCCGTGCGGGCGGAGCTGGTCGGTCTCGGTCGCCCCGTGGTGGCCCTCCTGGAGCCCGGTCTGCCGGCAGAGGCGGTGCACACCCGGATGGGTGCCGGGGTGCCCGCCGAACTGGTCTCCTGGTTCGGCTGGGCCGACGGCACCCGCGAGGAGCCGGACCAGTTGGTGGACGAGGCGTCGTTCATACCGGGCTACGTCCTGGTCAGCCTGGCCGAGGCGCTGGAGTTTCGCGAAGAGGTCGAGATGGACCAGCCGGAGGGTGTGCGGTGGTTGCCGCTGCTGGTGTCCCCGGCCGCCGACTTCTACGCCGCGATCTGGGATGGGACGGACGTGCAGGTGGCCAGTTTCGTCCAGGGCGCGGACGAGCCGATGGTGTACGCGTCCATCCCGTTGATGCTGCGCACGGTCACCGAGAGCTTTCGGACCGGGGCGTTCGAGGTGGACGAGGAGGGCTACTTCGACATGCACCCGGAGCTGTGCGACCGGGTCTATGAGGCGCTGAACGGCTGATGCGTCACACGCGGAAGGGGTAATTCTCGTCACGCTCCGGCGCGCGTACGGGCGCGTACGTTGCTGGGCTACCTTGTCCGCGTGCATATACCCCGCCGCCGGACCGTCGCGCTCGGCCTCGCTCCACTGCTGATCGCCGGTCTCGCCTCGTGCGGGTTCATGTCCGATTCGGGCGACTCCGGTGACTCCTCGAAGAAGGTGGAGAACGCCGCGGTGCCCGATCCGGCGGGGTCCTCGGCGGCCCCGGGCGGCGCGTCGGCGCCGCCGCCCGCGCAGGCCGCGCCGGGTACGGAGATCACCGTCGCGCTCGCGGGCGACGTGCACTTCTTCGAGCGCACGGTGCCGCGCCTGAACGCGGGCGCGGAGGGGGCGCTCGGCCCGATCGGTCGCACCCTCGCGGACGCGGATCTGGCGATGGTCAACCTGGAGTCGGCGATCACCGAGCGCGGTACGCCGGAGAACAAGACGTACCACTTCCGGGCCCCGGCGACGGCGTTGACGGAGCTGAAGACGGTCGGCGTGGATGTGGTCAGCATGGCCAACAACCACGCGGTGGACTACGGCAAGGTCGGCCTGGAGGACTCGATCGCCGCGGTGCGGAACCCGCCGATCGGCGTGGTCGGCATCGGCAAGGACGCCGATCAGGCCTATCGCCCGTTCGTCAAGAACGTGAAGGGTGTCAAGGTCGCGTTCGTGGCCGCGAGCCAGGTGCAGGACATCACGAACCAGCTCTACCGGGCCGGGGCGGGCAAGCCCGGCATAGCGAGCGCGCTCCAGGCCGATCGGCTGGTGCGGGCGGTGAAGGACGCGAAGGCCCAGGCCGACGTGGTGATCGTGTACATGCACTGGGGCATCGAGGGCGACAAGTGCCCGAGCACGGACCAGACCGGCCTGACCCGCAAGCTCGCCGACGCGGGGGCGGCGGCCGTCCTGGGCACGCACGCCCACGTGATGCAGGGCGCGGGCTGGATGGGCAGCACGTATGTGGGCTACGGCTACGGCAACTTCCTCTGGTACGGCACCTCTCCGTACCCGAACTCGAACGACACCGGCGTCGCGACGCTGACCATCAAGGACGGCAAGGTCGTCGGGGAGAAGTTCACCCCGGCCTCGATCGACAACCGTGGCGTGCCGATGCCGGCGACCGGCGCCGAGGCGAAGCGCATCCTGGACCGCCGCGACACCCTGCGGCCGTGCACGGGGCTGACGGCGGCGCCGAAGAAGTAGCGCGTCGGGGGCGCCTCGGCCGACCCGATGTGCGCGGGTTCGTCCGGCGCCCTTCCGGGCTCTCTCGTGCCGCCGGACGACGACGGCGGACGGGGGCCGTGGTCGTCGTATTCGGGTGTCGGCGGTCGGCTCGGATTGCTAGGTTGGTCGCCATGTTCCTCCTGTGTGCGTAGGACCCCGCACCGGCCGCGCCCCCGTCGACGGGGTTGCGCGGCTGATTCGGCGTCCACGCAGGCGTGTCGGTGCGGCCGGGCCGTGCCGACCTTTCGGAGGAATTCCCCCTATGGCAGCCATGCCTTCCGCCGACGCGCGTTCCGGGTCGGCTCCTTCCTATGCCGCCGTGTTGCGGATTCCCCATGCCCGGCGGGCGTTCGGGGCCGCGATGCTCGGGCGGTTGTCGTACGGGACGATCCCGTTGTCGTTGTTGCTCGCGGTGAAATCCGGGACCGGGTCGTATGCGGTGGCCGGCACCGTGATGGCGTTGTTCGGGGCGACGAGTGTGTTGTTGTCGCCGATGCGGGCCGGGTTGGTCGATCGGTACGGGGCGCGGCGGGTGTTGCCGCCGATGGTCGTGTTGTACGCGGTGTTGTTGGTCGGGATCGCGGTGGCCACGTGGCGGCCCGGGGCCTCGGCGGTGTGGGTGGGCGTCGCGGTGGCGGCGGCCGGGGCCTGTACGCCGCCGGTGGGGCCGGTGATGCGCGCGGTGTGGAGCGAACTGGCCCCGGACCGCGAGCTGTTGCAGCGGGCGTACAGCCTGGACGGGGTGGCCGAGGAGATCGTGTTCGCCTCCGGGCCGCTGCTGGTGGGCCTGCTCGTGGGGTGGGCGCCGGCGGCGGCCGGGGTGGTGCTGGCCGCGTCCTTGATCGTGGTCGGGACGATGGCGCTGGTGGGCTCGCCGGCGGTGCGGCGGGCGGGCGAGGCCGGCGGAGCCGAGACGGGGGAGGTGGCCGAGGGCGGGCCGGCGTCGGGTGGCACGGGGTTGTGGCGGGCGGTGGTGGTGGCCGGCGGGGTCGGGGTGGCCCTGGGCGGGATCGATCTGCTCGCGGTCGCGTTCGCCGACGAGCGGGGGCGGTCGGCGGCGGTGGCGTGGATCCTGGCCGCCCTGTCCGTGGGCAGCGCGGTCGGAGGGCTGGCGCACGGCGCGGTGTCCTGGCGGGTGTCGGCCGACCGCCGACTGCCGCTGCTTGCCCTCGGGTTGGGCGCGTCCCTGGCCGCCGCGGGCCTGTCCCCGAACCTGTACGTCCTGGCCGCGGGCGCCATGCTCACCGGCCTGTTCGTGGCCCCGGCGATCACCACGGCCTACCTGCTCGCCGACGCCGCCGCGACCCCGAACACCCGCACCAGGATCGGCGCCTGGGTCAACACCACCCTCAACGCCGGCACCTCGGCGGGCGCGGCGGCCACGGGCGCGCTCATCGCCCACGTCCCCCTACCCCTACTCTTCCCCCTGACCGCCCTCCCCCTCCTCCTGACCGCCGCGTGCACAGCCTTCGGCACAGCCACAGCCACGGGGCGCCGGAACCAGGAAGCCCCGCGAGGCTCATGACGCCCATCAGTGGTCGGCGTCACCATGCGCCGCCCACCAATCCGCGAACGGCGTGGCGGTCGCAAGTGCGATGTCCCTGGAGCGAACAAACTCCGTTGCCCGCTCCTGCGGCAACACTTCGGCGCCGGTGAAGGCTCCGAAGTGGTCGTAGCTCATCACAGCGGTGGTGGCCGAATCGAAGAGCCAGAAGTCCGCGACCCCGTCGAGTGGATTGGTCCGTGCGGTGACGTCGAGGATGAAGAACTCCTCACCAGCCGTCATGTTCGTCCGATATCCCCAGCCCAGTTGGAACCGCAGATACGGCGTGAGGGGTCGACTCAGCACATGCACGCGGTAGACCCGCCGCCCTGCCTGTGTGTGCTCCCGAAGCGTCGACAACCAGGAGGCGTTGTAGTTGTCGGGTCGCGGCTGCCCGGCAAGAAACGCTCGATACGCGTCCACATTGCCCGAACGGCCGTAGTCGTCCAACGTCTCGAGTCTGAAAGCCTCATGATCGAAGTGGTCGAAGAGTTCCCTGAAGGGGCGAGAAGGGTGCGGCACGAGGACGCCTCCGGTTCGGCTGAGTTGATGCGAGGGCCTGTTGCGTGTGGGCCGGTGGCGCACGCGCCTGTGGGGCGGTGACCGGGGGAGGCGTGCCGCTGTTCAAAGGGGCCAGGACGTTCTGTCGGCGCCACGATCGGTGAAGTACGTGGTCATGGCTTCGGGTACGCGGGCGTGTTGGGTGCCGTTGGGGGAGACGGTCCAGCCGAAGGCTGGGATGTCGGGGCGGCCTGCGGTGTGCCATCGGGACCAGGCCGATTCGACTTCGGTCCACAGGGGGCGGGGGCCGTGTTGGTGGACGGTGAAGGTGGTGAGTTGCCGGCCGTCGTAGTCGACGCTCGCCCACGAGGTGCCGGCCTCGTCGCCCACCCACAGGCGGGTGTGTACGCCGTCGGCGTCGGGGGTCTCGTCCCAGTGGTGCCAGATGTCGGGCGCCATCAGGCCGATCGCGAACTCGGCGACCGGGTCGGCGCCGGCCACGTCCCAGGGGGAGAGGGTGGTGATGCCGGGTTCGGGGGTGTGGTCCGGGGCGAAGACCTGATCCACGTCGGTGATGCGTGAGCGGTGTCCGCGCAGGTGCATGAACGCCCCGCCGGCGCGGAATCGGCCGTGGGCGCGACCCCGTTCGTCCACCGTGGCCACGAGGGTCCCGTTCGCGGTCCAGGCGCTCGCCCAGGGGGTGACGATCACGGCTCCGGGTCGGCATTGCCGGATCCAGGCGGGTGGGATGTGGGTCACGGCGGCGGTGGACAGGATGCGGTCGTAGGGTGCGCCGGTCGCCCACCCCTCGGCGCCGTCGCCCCAGACCACGGTGGGGTGCCGGCCCAGGCCCGCCAACCGGGCTTCGGCGATCCGGGCGAGGTCCACGTCCACCTCGACGGTCACCAGGCGCCGGTCGTCGTCGAGGCGGTGGGCGAGCAATCCGGCGTTCCAGCCGGTGCCGGTGCCGATCTCCAGCACCCGGTGTCCGTCGGCCACATCGAGGGCCAGGAGCATGGCCGCCACGATCGAGGGCTGGGACGCGGACGACGACGGCCACTCGGCTCCGCCGCTCCGGGGCGCCCCGCCGTCGCACATCTGCACGACGACCGGCGCGTCCGCGTAGGCGGCGGCCCACCAGCGCTCCGGCTCCCGCACCCGATCGCACCGCTCGTGCCGGTCCCCGCCGGGCCGCCGCAGCCACACCACGTCGGGGAGGAACACATGCCTCGGCACCCCGACGAACGCCTGCCGCCACACCTGCGGCAACTCCCCGACGGCTTCCTCGACCCGCCGCAGCAACTCCACCCGGGCCCGCCACAACGCCCGCGCCTCGGCACTCACCCACCCCACCGCCCCTTCGGCGTCCCGGGGTCGGCAGGCTTGTCCGGCGGAATCGGCGGCGGCACAGGCTTCTCCGGCTTGTGCCCATCATCGGTCGCGGGATCGCGGTGTTTGGCCATGGAATCCCCCTTCACAGGGTCCGGAGTCGTATTCCATGAATACGGGAAACCGCCGGCCGGCGTCCAATCTCAGTCGCGTTTCTGCATGGATTGCCGTCGAAACGATTCGGACCATGACTCGATTTGTCGGCGAGCATCATCGCCGGACAGCGATCGGGCCGCGAAATAGTCGAACAGCTCTCGATGGTAGGCGATATCCTTGGGGTCCCGGAGGATGAGTCGACCGCTGAACAGTTCGACCGTGACCAGATGGCTGTCGTAGATGACAAATGTGTTGAACGGGGCGTCGTTCATCTGTTGCCGAAGTGGCAGTATGTGAAGCCGAATCCGAGGAAGTCTCGATATCGCCACGAGATGGTCCAATTGCAGCGCCATGGCCGAGGGATGGCAAAGTTGCCAGCGGGTGGCCGACTCCGTCAGAAGAAAGTCGAAGCGTTTCTCCTCATCATGAAGCACCGATTGGCGCTCAAGCTTCATGACCATCGTCTTCGTGGTGTCGCCTGCCGTCGGATCGACGGTGGGGGACAGGGCTCGACGCATGTACTCCGGCGTTTGGAGCAGGCCGGTGATCATCGTCGGCAGGAAGTGTCGGATGTGGTCGGCGCCGGCTTCGAGTATGGCAAGCTCGCGCTGTCGGTGGTGCAGGCCACGTCTGACCGACGTACGTACATCCTCGTACTCGGTGTTTGCGATTTCTGCCAGACGCCGAATCTCCTCGGCAGTCGCGGCATCCACCCCGAGGGCTGTCAGGATGTGTCGCACGTCCACGAGGGTGGGCAGGGTGCGCCCGGTCTCGATTCTGGAGATTTTGCTTTGCGACATGCCGCAGCGGGCGGCCAAGCGTTCGCCGGAAAGTCCGGTCGCGCTACGCAGGGCCCGTAGAGCCGAAGCGAGGCGCAACCGGTCCCGGCCTGCTTGCTGCGGGTCGAAGTTCAAGCCGAGAGATACTCCGTGAAGGGGATGGAAAGGTTCAGCGCCGATTCCTTTGCCTGCCGATAGCGATCGAGATCCGGGGACTCGAGAAGGACGCGTGCCAACTGGACGCCGTGCTCGTCGTATCGCATATCGACGACTTTCGAGTCGTCCAGCATCCAGAAATCGGAGGGCATGGGCGGGGCGTCCCGCTGTCTGGTCGTGTCGAGGATCCTGACTTCTTCACCGGCCGCGACATTGTAGTGGTATGCCGCAAATTCGTAGCGGAGATAATCGGACAAGGGAGGCGTGACGATGTGTACCCGGGTGACCTTGCGCCCGCCGGCACGGTAGCGGGCGAGCCTGGTCAGCCATGGATCGTCCTCGGGCAGGTCCAGGCGCCCGGTCCTCATGAAGTCCGCGTATTCCGGTTCCTCACCACGTACGGAGTAGGAGGGCAGGGTTTCGAGTCGGAAAGCCTCGCGTTCGAACGTGTCGAGGAACGAGGCCCAGCGCTCACCATCCAAGTGCACGCGCGGCCTCCCGCAGTACTTCTTCCGGCACGGCCACGACGGCTTCGGTCGTGGGCGTTTTGTGATCCACGAGGAACCCTTGAACGGCGATCGTGCCGTCTTGGTCGGTCGTGTAGACGGTCGGACAGTCACCCGAACGGCATTCGGGGTCGCCGCCGGCGATGCGTGACAGTTTCATGTGTCGCCCTCCGTAGTTGGTCGACTACCTCGAGGTGACGCTAGGAGGGCGGGTGCGAGACGGGCAAGGGTTACCCGCGTTCGTGCATAAACCGCGGAGGTGGGTCAGGTGTTGGCGAGGGTGGTTAGGGGGTGGCCGGTCAGGCGGTAGCCGAGCCATTCCTTTTCGTGGACCGCGCCCAGGGAGTCGTAGAAGGCGATGCTGGGGGTGTTCCAGTCGAGGACCGCCCATTGGAGGCGGGCGTAGCCCCTGGTGGTGCAGATTCGGGCCAGGTGCTTGAGGAGGGCCTTGCCGTGGCCGGCGCCTCGGGCTTCCGGGCGGACGTACAGGTCTTCGAGGTAGATGCCGTGTACGCCCTCCCATGTGCTGAAGGACAGGAAATAGAGGGCGAAACCGACGGCCTCGTGGGTGGTGTCGTCCTCGGCGATCAGCGCGAAGGCCGCCGGGGTCGGGCCGAACAGGGCCGTGTGGAGTTGGGCCTCGGTGGCCTTGGCCTCGTGCAGGAGCTTTTCGTAGTCCGCGAGTTCGCGGACCAGGGCGTGGATGGCCGGGATGTCGGCTGAGGTGGCTTCGCGGATCATGCCTCGAAGCTACCTCGCCCCCGCCGGTCCGTTCCCGGGATTTTCCCGGCCGCCCCGACCCGGCCGCCCCGGTCAGGCCGTCGGCGCGATGTACATGTAGGACTTCTCCTCGCTGCGGGCCGAGATGCGCCACTCGCCGTCGACGCGCGTGAAGGTGTCCAGGTACCACAGGCCGCAGAACATCGTCGGGCCCGGCGTCTCGTCGTCCTCGCCCTTGAACACCATCGGGTTGTGGCACATCGTGCGGCCCGTGGCGGTGTCGCCGTCGACCGTGATCGACGAGTTGGCGATCAGGTGCTGGTAGGCGCCGAAGCCGGGCATCACCGACGCCAGGAACTCCTTGGTCTCGGCCAGGCCGCCCTTGGAGCCGCCCATCGCCGAGTAGTCGATCAGCGCGTCGGCGGTGAAGACGGTGTCCAGGGCGTCCCAGTCGCCCGTGTCCACCGCGTGCGAGTAGCGGACCATCAGGTCCTGGATCTCCATCCGGTCCGAGATCTCCTGAAGCGTCAGCATGCGTGCGCCCGCCCACCTCTCCGGCTCTTCGGTGCGTCTTCGGCGTCGTCCCGGAATCACCGGGCCGACGTGCGGGCCCAACTTGACACGAACAAGCACATGGCGAAAGAGGCATGGGCTCGGCGACCCGGTGAAAAGTCCGCCGGTGGGGTTAGTACGAAGAATGCTCGGGGGACCCGGTCCGAGACCGGCAACCGAGCCGTCGCCGGCGGCAGCCGCCGAACCGAGGGAGACATCGTGGGCAGGACGACGCGGCGACGGGTCACGATCGTGGTGACGGCGGCGGTGCTCGTGCTCGGCGGGGTGAGTGGGTGCAGCGACGGCAACGGCTCGAAGAAGAACACGGACGGCGGCAACGGCAACGGCAACGTCGCCTCCGGCTCGGCGGCGCCGAGCAACGGGCCGGCGAACGACCTCCAGGCGCAGTACCAGCAGGTGGTGCGCAACGTGCTGCCTTCGGTGGTCCAGATCACCACGAAGACCGGCCTCGGCTCCGGGGTCGTCTACGACGACAAGGGCAACATCGTCACCAACGCCCATGTGGTCGGCCAGGCCACCTCGTTCGAGGTCACCCTCCCGAACGCGAGCAAGCCGATCACCGCGAAGCTCGTCGCCGCCTTTCCCCCGGACGACCTCGCGGTGATCCGCCTCGACAGCCCGCCCGCCGATCTCAAGCCCGCCCGGTTCGCCGATTCGAGCAAGCTCCAGGTCGGTCAGATCACCATGGCCATGGGCAACCCGCTCGGCCTCGACTCCAGCGTCACCGAAGGCATCGTCTCCGCCGTCGGCCGCGTCGTCAGCGAACCCGAGACCTCCGGCTCGCCGGGCGCCACCATCTCCAGCGCCATCCAGACCTCGGCCGCGATCAACCCCGGCAACAGCGGTGGCGCGCTGGCCGACCTGGAGAGCCAGGTGATCGGCATCCCGACCCTGGCCGCCACCGACCCCGAGACCAACGGCGGCGCGGCGCCGGGCATCGGCTTCGCGATCCCGGCCAACACGGTCAGGTCGATCACCGATCAGATCATCAAGAACGGCAAGGTGGACAACTCCGGCAAAGCCGCCCTCGGCGTCACCGTCCGCACGGTGGCCGGCCCCAACGGCCGGGCCGCGGGCGTCGGTGTGGTCTCGATCCAGGACGGCGGCGCCGCGAAGGCCGCCGGCATCCAGGTCGGCGACGTGATCACCACGATCGACGATCAGGCGGTCACCGACGTCTCGACGTTGTCCGAGGTGCTGGGCGGCAAGCAGCCGGGGGACAGGGTCAAGGTGAACCTGCTGCGCGGCGGTGGCGGGGGCGCCAAGGCCACGGTCGATGTGACGCTGGGCGAACTCAAGGGCTGAGCACGCCGATCGCCCGATCGGCCCATCGCACTCGGGCCGACTGCACGCGGTTCGACGGCACTCGGACCCGGCGCGATCCGGCCGTTCCGCGCGCCGCGTGCCCCCGACTGGCTCCACGGCCCGGCGGAAGGGACGATCTGCGCGATACCGTCCCGGTCATGACGATTCCTCAGCCGCCACGCGGGCCGGGGTCGCCGTACGGGGACCAACCTTCCGTCGACGGTGATCCACACCTGTCCTGGCACCAAGCACCCGTCACCGCACCGGGCCCGATCCCGGTCCAGGCGCAACCGCCCGGCCCCGCCCACCCGCCGGCACCGCCGCGGTCCTACCCCGCGCCGGGCGTCGAGCCCGGGGCGCCCGGCGAACTCCCGCTCGCCTCCCGGACCATGCGGCTGATCGCCCGCACCGTGGACTACCTGCTCACCACCGCCCTGGTGCTGCCGCTGTGGTTCCTGGCCTACCACTACATCCAGGGCAAGGCCGCCGACCTGCCCACCAAGGTGGTCCGCGACTCCTTCCTGGACGTCGTGTTCGGGCGCGCCGGCGAGGCGCAACGGGCGCCGCTGGAGGCGGTGGACGGGCTGTGGTCGACCACCAAGACGCTGCTGCTCCTGCTGCTCCTCGCCCATCTCCTGGTGCCCGCGCTCTACGACTGGTACATGCACGCCAGGTTCGGCCGCACGCTGGGCAAGATCATGGTCGGCGCGAAGGTGGTCCCGGCGGGCACATCGGCGCAGGCCGTTCGCGGCCGGGTGCCGGTCGGCGCCTGGCGGGCGGCCCGGCGCACCCTGGTGGCCGTGGTGGTGCCGTGGGCGGCGGTCCTGCTCACCTGGTACGAGGTGGCGCTTCGCCAGTGGGGCACGGCCGGGTTGTTCGCCCTGCTCGCCCTGGTCGGCTTCCTGGACCCGCTGGCCGTGCTCGGCCCGCGTCGGCGCACCTGGCACGACCGTAGCGCCGGCACCGTGGTGGTCAACGTCAAGCTGCTCGCCCGGGGTTGGTCGGTCACCCGCAACGCGTCGGCGGCGATGGTGCAGGGCGCCCGGGGCGCGTCCACCACCATGGCCCGCAACGCCCGCGACCGTTGGCAGACGAGCCGAGGCGCCTCCCCGGACCGCCCGAGCGACCCCTCCTGAGCCGCGATCGGCCCGGGGCGGGCAACTCCCGTCCCGGGCCGCGCCGGCTCAATCCAGGATCGAGATGGCCCGGGTCGGACAGACCCGGATCGCCTCTTCCACCTGCGGCCGCAACTCCTCGCTCGGATTCTCGTTCAGGATGTAGAGGAAGTTGTCCTCCCGTACCTCGAACACCTCGGGTGCCTCGGCCATGCACAGCGCGTTGCTCTTGCACTTGTCGAAGTCGACGACGATCCTCATCTTTGGCCCTTCGTCGTGGAAGCGGTGCGATCCGGCGGATGCCTGCCAACCGGTGCGGTGTGGCAACACTCGCCGCACGCCGCGGCGTTGCCACACCCGGCGCACCCGTTGGCCTATCACGCCCACCCGCGGGTAAGGCGAGCCTTTTCCCCCGAACGGGGAACCAGCCGGTGCCCTGGGGAGGTCACAAGACCGGATGAGAGGATTCCATCCCGGTACGGCCGCAGCGGCGGGCCGGCGAACCAACACGGGAGGCACGTCCATGACGGCCGACGGCGGCGCCGAGATACGTCAATTGCGTCCGGGCGATCCGCAGCACATCGGACCGTTCCGGATCACGGGTCGACTGGGCGCGGGTGGAATGGGCGCGGTCTACGCGGGGCTGGACAGCCTGGAGCGCCGCGTCGCGGTCAAGGTGGTGCACGCGCAGTACGCCGACGACCCCGAGTTCCGGGCCAGGTTCACGCGCGAGGTCAACCTGCTGCGCGCGATCAAGGGCACGTGCACCACACCCGTGCTCGACGCGGATGTCGACGCCGAGACACCGTGGTTCGCCACCGAGTACGTGCCCGGGCCGACTCTGGACAAACGGGTGAACCAGGGCGGTCCGATGCGCGGCGACGAGCTGATGGGCCTCGCGGCCGGGCTCGCCGAGGCGCTGGTCGCGCTGCACGACGCCGATGTGATCCACCGCGACCTGAAGCCGCAGAACATCATCTGCTCGCCCGCCGGACCGCGTGTGCTCGACCTGGGTATCGCGCGGTCGATGGAGGACAGCGGGCTGACCCGCACCGGCATGATGATCGGCTCGCCGGCGTGGATGAGCCCGGAACGTTTCAAGGGCCACGACAGCACGCCGGCCGCCGACGTGTACGCGTGGGCGATGCTGGTCACCTACGCGGCCACCGGGGTGATCCCGTTCGGTACGGGCGCGCCCGAGGTCGTCGCGCTGCGGGTACTCCAGGAGGAGGCCGACCTTTCCGGCGTACCGGATGTATTGCGCCTGATCGTCAAGCGCGCGGGTGACAAGGAGCCGCACTACCGGCCGCAGGCCCGGGAGTTGCTGGCCTCGGTCACCCACGTGTGGCGCGGCGCGCTCGGCACCGGCGCGGCGCCCTCGCTCGACCCGGTCGCCGACGCGACGTCGCTGATCGGCCAGTTGTGGACCACGCCGGCCTCCGGCGGCCCGTGGCAGGTACAGCAGCAGTCGCAGCAGCAGGTGCCGCAGACCCCGCCGCCGCGTGTGTACGAGGCACCGCGCGGGCCCGCGCGCTCCGGCGGCACCGCCGCGTTCGGCGCGCCGGTCGTACCGCCGCAGACCCCGCCGCCGGCCGCGTACAACACCCCCACGCACGACCCCTACGGCGCCTCGCCGACCCAACCGCCGCTGTACCGCGACTCCTCCGGCACGCACGGCGTGCCCGCGGCGCAGTCGGGAGCGTACGGCGCACCCTCCGGGACGCACGGTGTCCCCGCCGCGCAGTCCGGCGCGTACGGGGCGCCCTCCGGGCAGTACGGCGGCACCGGACAGGGCTATCCGGCCGGCCACCACCAGCCGCCTCCCTCCGGCACGTTCACCCCGCCCCCGGCCACCCACGGCGGACACACGCCGCCGCCGACCGGTCGGGCCGCGGCCCGGCAACAGGGCGGTACCGGCGGCGGTCGCCCCGGCCGCAAACGCCTGGCGATCATGATCGGCGGCGCGGTGGCGGTGGTGGCGATCAGCGCGGGCGCGGTGGTCGCGCTGCGCGGCGGCGGCGACGACAACCCCGAGGCGGGCACGAAGAAGAACACCAACAGCGCCAACGCCCAACCGCCGAAACTCACCGGCAAACCGGGCGGCTTCACCCAGGACGTCAAGGGCATGAAGTTCGCGGTGCCCAGCACGTGGGAGCTCAAGGAGGTCAGCGACACCGAGGTGTGCGTGCTGCCGGCCGCCACGCCCGCCGCGCAGCGCACCACCTGCGAGCGCGCGGGGCTGCGGATCTGGGTGGGCAAGAACGATCAGCGCAAGGTGGACTTCAAGGATCCGGCGGGCTGGACCCTGGGCGCCGCGCCGACCTGTGTGACCAAGCCCGAGGAGACCGCGGCGCCGACCAGTAAGTCGGAGGGCAAGAAGCTCGCCGAGCCGAGCAAGGTCAGCCTCAAGTACGACTACGCGTCGTACAGCGTGACCTGCAAGAGCGGCGACTCGTTCCAGCCGCAACTGTGGTGGCTGCCGCAGTCGATGATCTCGTTCTCCACGGCGGGCCTGTCCCGCGAATACGACGCCGACCTGAACCGGATCCTGGCATCGGTGGACACGGCGGGCTACAAGAAGCCCAAGGGATAGCCCGCCGCGTCACGGGTGGAACGGGGTGAAGGACCCGGAAGGGTCCGGAAGGACCCCGAAAGGCCGGAAAGGCGCGAAAGACTCGGAAGGGCCTAGAAGTCCGCCGCCGCCGCCACCGGCAGGAACGGGTTCTCCGGCCCCGCCGGGAACGAACTCCAGCTCTGCTCCTCGTACAGGTTCATCAACTCGTGCTCGGACTCCTCGGTGTCCGGCCACTCGGCGTTGACGACCACGTGCACGGAGGGCTGGGGGTATTGCTCCCACCACTCCACTATGTGTCCCTCGCCGTCGACGGGGACCGGATGGTGCTCGACCCGGTGGACCATCATGTAGGGACCGCCGGTCCACGGCCCTATGTGCGCACCGCCCAGCGGGATCGCCGAGATGGAGTCGCCGCCGCGCGGCAGCGCGGGTCCCGCGAAGTCGCCCGAGAGCAACGAGCCCACGTACCCCGTCGGGGGCCGGTCCGGCGGGACGTCCTGGTAGAAGTCCACCCGGACCCGGTACCGGATCACTCGCGTCCCCTCCGCTTCATCTTCGTCTCGTGCTCGCGTCGGAGCCCGGCCGGCTGGTTGCGACCGGTAATACGTATACCAGCCGGCGACGGTTCCGTTCCGACGATCGTGTCGGGGCTGGACTTCCCGACGGGGCGCGGGCAGGATCACGCGGACCGGAGGCGACCTGCGCCCGGATCCTCGCGCGCGGCCGGGTTCGCCGGACGACTGCGGGGAGGCACGATGGGCGGCAGCCGGGACGCGGTGGCGGCGGCACTCGCGCGGAGCGCGCGGATCGGCGGTGCCGACCCGATTCCCGAGGTGTCCCGGTTCACCGAGTGGACGATGGTCGACGGCGACCTGGTCTGCCGCTACGTCTGGCACAACCTGCCCGACCCCACCGGCGGCACCGCCCGCTACACGCTGCCCGGGACGGAGATCCTGCGCCGGGTCGGCGATCGGTTCGAGATGGTGGGCGAGTTCCACAACGGCGACGACGCTGCCGCGATGATCGCGCGCTGGCGGGCCGCGGGCGGCGCGGTCCCCGGGGCCGACGGCGGCGAGCTGCGCGGGATCGTCGGCTGGGCGCCCGAGCCGACGCCCCGCGCCGCCGACCGGGCCGAGGTGGAGCGGGCCCTCGCCGACTTCGCCGGCCGACTGGCCGCGGCCCCCGCCCACGGCGACTGGGCGCCGGTCGCGGCGCTGTTCACCGACGAGGTACGGGTGCGCGACCACGTGGTCGGCTTCGTCGAGGGCCGGCACGCGCTGCACGCGTACATCCTGGACGGGGTGCGCCGCTCGCCGTTCACCGGCTATCGCGTCGTGTTGCGGCTCGTCGACGGGAACCGGGTCGCGGTCCTGCTCCGCGCCGAGGGGGCCGACGTCGGTCTGGACGTCAACGTGGTGCTGCACTACGCGGGCGCGGGCCGCTGGTCCTACGTCGAGGTCGTGTACGACCCGCGGCGGCTCGCCCGCGTGTCCGCCTGACAGGGTGTCGGTCCATGGACGACGTACAACGGCTGCTCGCCTACGAACAGATCCGTCAACTGGCCGCCCGCTACGCGCTGGCCCTGGACAGCCGGGACCTGGACGCGCTGTGCGCGTTGTTCGTGCCGGATGTGCGGGTGACCCGGGAGGAGAACGGACGCGCGGCGCTGCGCGCGTCCTTCGCGACCCAACTCGCGCCCCTGGGGGTGACCATCCTCAACGTGGGCACCCACGTGATCGACCTCCTCGACGCGGACCACGCGACCGGACACGTGTATTGCAAGGGCGAGATCCAGGAGGGGCCGCGCTGGCTGCACCAGGCGATCCTGTATCGCGACGTGTACGAACGCCGGGACGGCACGTGGTACTTCGCGCGCCGTCGGCACGACCTCTGGTACGGCGCCAACGTCGGCGCCAACCCCGCCGGACTGCCGCCGGCCAACTGGCCCGAGCGCTCCTACGGTTCGGGTACCGTGCCGGGAATCTGGGAGACCTGGCGGGAGTTCCATCGAATCCCGGACGAAGACGCCTGAGCGGGTTCCGTTCGCCGCACAGGGGGCAGGCGAGGATCGACCGGACTCTCGGCGGAAGGAAGGACCGGCCATGGCCAGGCTTCCGGACGGCGCGAGAAACGCCGCCGCGCGCACCGGCGTGCTGCTGGCCCTGACCATCGTCGCGGCGATGGTCGCGCTGCTCGGCGTCTGGGCGCACACCTGGTTCTGGGTCTGGGCGATGCTCTTCGTCGGGCTCGGCATGCTCGGCATGGCCTGGAGCGCGCTGGAGATCCTGATCGCGCTCCAGGTGGCCGAGGAGCAGCGGGACCGGGACCGGGGTGTGTATCAGGTCCGCCCGGTCGAAATGCGACCCAGGCGGCGTTCCGGACGCTGACGCGTCCGGAACGCCGCCCGGCCGTCCCCACGACCGAAGTTTTCGTTGTGGGTGCGGGGCGGGGTCAGGGGACTACGCGTTCGACCGCGGCCGGGCCCAGTTCGGCGAGCCTGCGGCGGGCCTCTTCGATGTTTTTCTCGGTCAGGTCCTTGCCCTCCGCCAGGACCAGGTCCTCGGGGTCCACGGGCGTCTCGGCGCCGCTGCGCAGGTCCATCCTCGGCCGGTCGCCCTTCGGGATCCGGTCCACGGGAATGCGCTCGTCACTCATGTCGCCTTCCTTCGTTCGGGAGTGGAGTCGGTGCCCCCGCACGGCATCCGGGTACCCGCTGCGGGCGGGGCGGGAACCCTCCGGGAGTCGGCCGGAAGCTTTTTATACAAGCGTCATAGACAAGCGTCTTAGACGCTTGTACTGTTCCTGTCATGACCTCCACCGCAGTCAAGGCCGGCCGTAAGGAATGGATCGCCCTGACGGTCCTGCTCCTCCCGCTCCTGCTCGTGTCGATGGACATGGGCGTGCTGTACTTCGCGCTTCCGTTCATCAGCGACGACCTGGAGCCGACCGCTCCCCAGCAGCTCTGGATGATGGACATCTACGGCTTCCTGCTGGCCGGCCTGCTGATCACGATGGGCGCGCTCGGCGACCGGATCGGCCGCCGCCGACTGCTGCTGATCGGCGCGGCGGCGTTCGGCGCCACCTCGGTGGCCGCGGCCTTCGCGAACAGCCCCGAGATGCTGATCGCCACCCGGGCGCTGCTCGGTGTGGCCGGTGCGACGCTGATGCCCTCCACACTGGCGCTGATCCGCAACCTCTTCCACGACCCGGCCCAGCGGCGGACCGCGATCGCGATCTGGACCGCCGCGCTGACCGCGGGCGCCACGCTGGGCCCGGTGGCCGGCGGCCTGCTGCTCGACCACTTCTGGTGGGGTTCGGCGTTCCTGCTCAACGTGCCCGCGATGGTGCTGCTGCTCGCGGTCGGTCCGTTCCTGCTCCCGGAGTTCAAGGACACCGCCGCCGGTCGGCTGGACCTGGTCAGTGCCGGGCTCTCGCTGGTGTCGGTGCTCGCGGTGATCTACGGGATCAAGGAGACGGCGGCCGAGGGTGTGGCGCCGGCGTACCTGGCGAGCATCGTGGTCGGGCTGGTCGTCGGATACCTCTTCGTGCGTCGGCAGCGCACCGTCGCCGACCCGCTGATCGACCTCGCGCTGTTCCGCGACCGGGCGTACAGCGCCTCGATCGCGGTCAACGTGATCGCCGCCGTCGCGCTGATGGGTTCGGCCCTGTTCAACACCCAGTACATGCAACTCGTGCTCGGCATGCGGCCGTTGACGGCGGCGCTGTGGTCGCTCACGGTGATGCCCGGGATCACGGTCGCGCTCACCGTCTCCGGGATCCTGGCCAAGAAGGTCCGGCCCGGGTTCCTGATCTGCGGCGGCCTGCTCCTGTCGGTGGCCGGTTTCGTGGTGATGAGCCGGGCCCGTCCGGGCACGCCGCTGGTCGTGGTCCTGGTCGGCGCGGGTCTGGTCGCCGCCGGGGTGCTGATCGCGACCACGCTGACCGCCGAGATGGTGCTGACCTCGGCGCCGCCGGAGCGGGCCGGTGCGGCGGGGGCGACCTCGGAGACCGGCAGCGAGTTGGGCGGGGCGCTGGGCATCGCGGTCCTGGGCAGCATCGCCGACGCGGTGTACGGGCGGGACATGCGCGACGCGACGTTCGACGGGGTGCCGGCCGACGCGGTGCACGCGGCGAACGACACGCTGGCGGCGGCGAGCGCGAGCGCCGGGCGGGTCTCCGGCGGGGCCGGGGAGCACCTGCTCGACACCGCGCGGGACGCCTTCACGCACGGTATGCAGTACGCCACCCTCGGCGGCGCGGTGCTGCTGACGCTGGCGGCGCTCGGCGCGACCTGGCTGCTGCGGGGGGTGCCGGTGCCGGAGCAGGGCGAGCAGGCGGACCCGACCGAGCAGGCGGAGCAGGTCGAGGGCACGACGATCGTGAAGGCCACCGAAGGCGCCGCCGTCGTCCCCACGCACGTGGCCGAGGCGGTCGGCAGCCGCTGACGGATCACCGGCAGGACCCGAAGGCGACCTCGCGAGAGGTCGCCTTTGTGGTTGATGCGGGAAATGCCCGATGGACGAAAGCCATCGGTGTGCACGCAACCGGATAAACACGCCCGATCAGGTCGAATCGGCATTGTTTCTCGCCATTTCGAGCGGCTTCGGCGCGCCGAATGCCTGTGCGCACAGGTTTTCCACAGGATGTGGATCTTCCTTGTGGAAGATCAGCGCGCTGCCCGGCCCCGGCTGTGGATAAACGTCTCCAGTTCGAGGTTTTCCGCGTCGGTAAAGACCCGCCTCGGAATGGTCACCGCCTGGGTGGGACCGAACTCGAAGATCCACTGGGTGTCCACGCGGCGGACCTTGCGGAAGGTGCTCCACGGCGTCTCGCTGCGGGTGCCGCCGAGCGTGGTGACGAATTCCTCGTCGGTCAGCGTGACCTCGCAGGGCACGCCGTGCATGTGTTTGTTCTGCCGGGCGGCCTGGATCGGCGCCCAGAACCGCAGCGCCAACATCGCGACGCCGAAGCCGACGAAGGCCGACGGCCACAACACCGTGGTGCCGGTCAGCAGGGCCTGCGTCACCAGCACCACCCCGAGGGCCGCGAGCACCGCCCCGGCGCCGAGCAGTCCGCGAAAGAGGCCGCGGCGGAAGGCGAGCACGCCCTCCGCGATGTCGGCCTCGGTGGGGATGTAGGTGGTCGAGATATGCACCCGGTCATGGTCGCACGGGGGTCGGCCCGGCCCGATTACGGCTGCGAGTCGGGGCCGGGCCGTGTCCGGTGGGCTAGGCCCTGTCCGGCGGGGGCGGGTCGGCGGGCGGCTTCGGGGAGTCGCCGGGGCGGGCGTACCAGGCCGGAGGGCCCAGCGGTTCGGCCGGGGCGGGGACGCCGCCGTTGACCTGTGCCGGGGGCGGTGAGCCCCACGGCGGCGGGCCGCTCGGTGGGAGGGGACCCCATGCGGGATGCGCGGCCGGATGCCGGGCCGGCGGCATCCACCCGAGCGGCGGGCCGAAGGGGTTCACACCGGGCGGCGGGCCGTACGGGGCGAAACCGGTCGGGGCTCCGTAGGGCGCCATGCCGGTCGGCGGGCCGTATGGTGCCGCCCCCGCCTGCGTTCCGTACGGCATCGTCCCCGGCGCACCCCACCCCGGCGCGCCCCAACCGCCCGGCCCGCCGTAGGGCATCCCCCACGGCGGCATCCCCGGCGGCGGCTTGACGTAGCGCCACCTCGGCGACGGCATCGTGTGGTCGATCACCCGCGCGACGGCCGGCTTGGCCGCCCATACCCGTTCCAGCAACTCCCGTTCCTGCCCGGGGTACTCCGGCGCCGGACCGCGCCGCGACCGACCCGCGCGCCGCCGCAGCTCGGCGAGCAGCGTGGCATCGGCCTGATAGGCGCGCAGCCGCGCGACGCCCTCCGGCCCCAGCGTGGTCCGCGCGGTGCGCAGCGCGCGCGAGCGGTCCGCCATCGAGGACAGCAGCAGCGGTTCGTGCGGCCGGAACCAGCCCGCCGCGACGTAGCCCGGCAACTCGTCCTCCACCGCGCGCAACTGGTCCCGCCGCACGACCACCGTGTACCAGATCAGCGCGCCGAGGATCGGCATCATCACCAGGAAGTACACGCCGAGGAACGCCAGGCCCTGGGTGGCCGAGCCGTTCCAGGACGCGTGCAGCCCGACCGCGCACACGTACCCGGCGAGCGGGAGCAGGATCCGCGCGGGCCGCGAGCGGGCCAGGACCGCCAGGCCGAAGCCGAGCCCGATCATCGAGGTGAACAGCGGATGCGCGAAGGGCGACATGATGCCCCGGGCGATGAATACGCCCCACGTGGTGCCCAGGCCGTCGCCGTTGTCCTCGCTCGCCGCGAACTCGCGGCCGAAATAGAGGACGTTCTCGGTGAACGCGAAGCCCGCGGCGCTGATCGCGGCCGGGATCAGCCCGTCCAGCACGCCGCGGAACTCCCGCCGTACGGTCACGAACAGGAGCACGACCGCGAGCCCCTTGACGCACTCCTCGACCACCGGCGCCACGATGGTCAGCCCGAGCAGTTCGGCGTCCTCCTGGCCCTTGAGGTCCATCAGCTTGTCGAACGACCAGCTGTTCGCCAACAGCGCGACCAGGGCGCCCGCGCACGAGCCCCACGCGAACGCGAAGAGCAGGCTCTTCCAGGGCAGCGGCCGGACCCGACCCAGCCACACGATCGCGCTCACCACCAGCGGGGTGGGCACCAGCGCCAACAACGCGCCGACCAGGAGGCCCTGGGCGCCGATGGTGTCGCCGAGCATCACCGCGATGGTGATCGCGCAGCCGAGCAACGCCAGGACGAGCGCGGTTATTCGCGCGGTCTGGTTCGCCACGAGCCGGCGCGGCCACGACTTCTCCGCGGGTCCGGGTTCGTACAGGGCGAACTCGTACGCGGCGGGGTCCGCGGGGACGGGACCGGCCGGCGTGTCGGGTCCTTGCGATGCGTCCATATGGGGTGACGATAACGCCGCGCGGGGCCGCGGCGCGCCTCTCTCGGTCGGCTGTGACGTGGTCGGAATGGGTGACCCTGCCCGGATCGGGCCGCCGCCGGCCGCGCAGGCGCGGACCCGGGGAAAACCGACCCTCGGCTCAGCGCCGGCGGAAGAGCAGATCCGCGACGCGATGGCCCTTGGCCAGCCCCTGCTGCTCGAAGCGGGTGACCGGCCGCCACTGCGGTCTGGGCGCGTATCCCTCGACGGTGTTCACCAGTTCGGGCTCGGCGGTGAGCACGTCGAGCATCCATTCCGCGTAGGGCGCCCAGTCGGTCGCGCAGTGCAGGACCCCGCCCGGGACCAGCCGGGAGGCGGCCAGCGCCGCGAACGAGGGCTGGATCAGCCGCCGCTTGTGGTGGCGGGTCTTGGGCCACGGGTCGGAGAAGAAGATCCGGATGCCGGCCAGGCAGGCGGGCGGCAACATGTCCCGGAGCAGTTCGATGGCGTCGCCGTTGGCGACCCGTATGTTCGTCAGCCCGCGGCGCTCGGCGTCGTGCAGCAGGCTGCCCTGTCCCGGGGTGTGCACGTCGATCGCCAGCACGTTGGTGTCCGGATCGGCCTCGGCCATCGCCGCCGTGGTCTCGCCCATCCCGAAGCCGACCTCCAGCACGACCGGCCGGTCGTCGCCGAACAGCTCGCCGAGGTCGAGCCGGCGGTCCGCGACGTCGAAGCCCCACCGCGCCCACAACCGGTCCAACGCGTCCCGCTGGGCGAGGGTGACCCGGCCGCGACGCGGGGTGAAGCTGCGCACCGTCGCCATGTGGCGCTCCGCCGGATCGATCGACGCGACGTCCGGGACGGTCGAGGCGCCGGGCAGAGGGGTTACGGGAAGAGGGGACATAAGACCAGGATTTTACAGACCGGGATTCGGCGGCGGCGGGGACGAGCGGCCGACGGTCGGCGGCACGTTCGGCATGGGCGGCGGGGCGGTCGCCGGCCGGGGGACATCCGATCCCGGCGCGGTCGCCGGCCCGGGCACTCCCGAGCCCGACCGCGTCCCCCACGGCCCCGTCGGCGTCCCCCACGGCCCCGTCGGTCCGGGCGGCGGCGCCGGGCGCAGCCGGAACACCGCCCAGAAGCCGACCGAGACGAGGCAGAACGCGCCGAACACCCACACCGCCCGCGTCCACATCTGCCGCGTCGCGCCGGTGGTGACCCCGGTCGGGTCGAGCAGGGTGAGCAGGAACAGGAACACCGCGACCGCGTACACCGCCGCCCAGGCCCACCGATTCCACCGCCAGATCAACCGCCCGTCCAGCCAGGTGATCGGCAACAGGCCGAAGACCAGGCCGATCATCGCGGCGATGTAGATCTGGGTGAGCACGTTCTCCGCCAGCACCCAGCCGAAGGCAGGGGAGCCGTCGCCGGCCAGCACTCGTTCGACCGGGATCCGCCCCACCCACGCCGCCGCCCCGAGCCCGGCCAGTGCCCACGCGCCGAGCGCGGTGGCCCGCCCCTCCTCGCGCGCGGGCAGTTGCCGCAGCCCGGCGTGGGTGAAGGCCAGGAACAGGCCGTACACGTAACCCGGCACCAGATGCGCGGTCCGCGACACCACCCCGAGCAGCACCGCGACCACCAGCGCGCCGGGGATCAACTGCGGGAAGGCGCGGATGCGGGAGAGCCGACGACGGTACAGCTCGGCCGGCCCCGAGTAGGCGAGCACGGTCGACGGCACGGCGATCAGCATGGACAGCGCGAGCGCGTACGTGGCCCGGTCGAAGCCGATCGTCGGCTCGACCGCGACCGTGCACAGCGCGGACAACACGAGGAAGACGAGCACCTGGAGCCTGGGCGCACGCGGCATCGAGCGCGGCCGGGCCGCGCCCGGGCGCAGCCGGCGGCGGATCCGCAGCCGGTTCTCCTCGATCGTCTTGTTGAAGAGTTCGGCGGCGAAGCCCACCAACGGCAGGGCGAGCGCGGTGCCGGCGCCGGCCACCACCAGCGGGCCGGGGTGGTCGAGCAGGTCGCCGGGGGAGGGCAGGTCGAGGGCGGAGTCGGCGCGGTCGGCGGCCCGTGGCGCGACGGCGTCCGCCGCGCGGGCGTCCGGGCGCACGGTGAACGCGAAGCGCACCGTGCCGTCCAGCCGTTCGGCGGTACAGCCGGCCGTCAGCTCGGTCGGCCCCTCCGGCAGGCCGGCGGGCAGGGTCAGCTCGGCGTCGATCCGCCCGTCGGCGCCGACCGGCACCCGGGCCACGACCCGGTCGCCGCGCCGCAGCGCCACCTCGGCCGGCGCGCCGTCGACCGGGGCGGCGCAGCCGGTGAACCCGGCCCCGCTCGCCCGGATCCGGTCGCCGCCGCCGCGCGGGGCGGACAGGGTGAACGTGGCGGGGGCGAAGGCGACTTGGGCGTCGAGCGTCACACCGGCGTCCACCACGCCGAACCGGGCGTCGTCGGAGAGGCAGGCCACCGAGAGCCGGTGGGTGCCCCGGGTGGGCGTCTGCGGGAGGTGCACCCGCAGTGCCCGGGTCTCGGTCGGCTCGGCGGGGGCGTAGAACGTGGTGACGAAGCGGCCGTCCCACCGGAGTACGCCGTTGTGGTTGGCGGTGGCCGCGCCGCAGCGCAGGTCGGTCCAGACGGTGACCAGCCGGTCGGGCCCGGCGTCGGCCGGGTCGACCACCAGGCGCCGGCTCGTCAGGTTCGCGGGCGGCGGACCCGGCGCGGGGAAGCCGTTCGGGTTGCCCCGCTCGCTCGCGGGATACTCGAACGTGGTCTGCGCCAGCGGCGGCGCGAACGGCTCCGCGCCCCGGTTCGTGCACAACGTCCGGAAGCCCTGGTTGCCGAGGTAGACCGGCGGATCGAGGGTGAAGCGCACGGTGAAGCCGTGGTCGGGGTCCAGCGGTACGTCCGCCGCGATCAACCGGTCGGCGCCCTCGACGTTCGTGCGCAGCCGCGCGTCGAAGCCGATCAGGTCGATCCGCCCGGTGGGGCAGCCGGTGTGGCCGGTGCCCCGGATCGTCACCACGTCGCCCGGCCGCAGCGGCCCGCCGGGGGAGACGGTCAACCGCGCCCCCGGGGTGTCCGCGCGGGCCGGCGTCGCGCCGCCGAACAGAGGCGCGAACAGTGCTGCGCACAACAGCGGTACGACGCCCGCGAGCAGTGCGCGCAGGACGACGGGTCTCACGGCCAAGGCGGTTCCCCCGATCGGCAGGCCGGCCACCATGATCCACGGGCGGCTACCGTTTGGCGAGTTCGCCCAGCCGCCGCGCGACACGCTTCGCGATCTCGTCGCCGATCGGCAACGAGGCGGTGGCCGCCGGGGAGGGCGCGTTCAGCACGTGGATCGTGCGCCGGCCGCCGGTGATCAGGAAGTCGTCGACCAGCTCGCCGTCGGGCCGCACCGCCTGGGCGCGCACCCCGGCGGGCGCCCGGACCAGGTCGGCCGAGGTCACCTCGGGCAGCAGCCGCTGCACCTCGCGCACCATCGCCGGCTTGGCCACCGAGCGCAGCAACTCGCCCGCGCCGTAGCGCCAGTGCCGGCGGGCGATGTGCCACATGCCCGGGTAGGCGAGCGTCGCGGCCAACTCGCCCGGCGCGATCCGGGCCCACGAGTAGCCCTCGCGGCGCAGTGCCAGGACCGCGTTCGGCCCGACGTGCACGTCGCCGTGGATGCCCCGGGTCAGGTGTACGCCCAGGAACGGGAAGGCGGGATCGGGCACGGGGTAGACCAGGCCGCGCACCAGGCCGCGCCGGGAGGGCACCAGTTCGTGGTATTCACCGCGGAAGGGCACGATCCGGACCGGCGGCGGGTCGCCGGCGAGTGCGGCGATCCGGTCGCTGTGCAGCCCCGCGCAGTTGACCAGGACCCGGCCGCGCAGCTCGCCGAGGCGGGTCTGCACGACCACCTCGTCGGCGTGTACGGCGAGGTCGACCACCTCCGCGCCGGTGCGCAGCGAGACACCGCGGTCGTGCAGCAGGCGGACCAGGGTCCGGCACACGTCGAAGTAGTCGACGATGCCGGTGGAGGCCACGTGCAGGCCGCCGACGGACAACACGTGCGGTTCGTGTTCGCGGACCTGCTCGGTGGTCAGCTCGGCGACCGGCACGCCGTTGGCCAGGCCGCGCTCGAACAGGGTGCGCAGGCGCGGGAGTTCATGCACGCTCGTGGCGACCACGAGCTTGCCCGGGACGTCGTGCGCGATGCTGTGCCGGATGCAGAAGTCGACCATCCGCCGGGCGCCCTCGACGGCGAAACGGGCCTTGAGGCTGCCGGGGCGGTAGTACAGGCCGGAGTGGATCACGCCCGAGTTGCGGCCCGTCTGGTGGGCCGCCCACGAGGTCTCCTTCTCGACGACCGCGACGGTGCGCCCCGGGTCCTGTTCGGTGAGCGCGTAGGCGGTGGCGAGCCCGACGATGCCGCCGCCGATCACCACCACGTCATGGGTCAAGGTCATGAGCCCACCTCCGGCTTTCGACCCTAGACCGTCGCCGGCCGGCGGGCGGGGCGGATGTGGGGACTCGGGGGTGGGCGCGGTGGGGGTCAGCGGTTGCGGAGCCAGCGGGACGGGCTCCACCACGCGGTGGAGGTGGTCGGGGCGGCCGGGGGCGGGTCCGCGGCCGGGGCGGGCCGGGGCGCGGGCTCGGGTGCGGGCTCGGCGGGGGCCGGGGGCGGTGGGTCGAGCCTGGGCGGCGTGGCGGCGGCCGGCTCCGGCCAGGGGGTGCCGCCGTGTACGGGCTGATCCGGGGTGAAGACGACCGGCAGCGCGGTCAGGCCGCGGATCCACGGGGACGCCTGCCAGGTCAGCTTGCGCGGCGGGACGGCCAGGCGGATGTCGGGCAGCCGGTCCAGGAGGGTGTCCACCGCGGTCTGCGCGATCAGCCGCGCGGGCCCCTGGAACGGACACGTGTGCGGGCCGCCGCCCCAGGCCAGGTGTGCCCGGTTGCCGGTCAGCTCGGTGCCGGGCGGACGCACGGCGGGATCGGCGTTGGCGCCCGCCAGGCCCAGGACCAGGAAGTCGCCGGCGCGGATCGCGGTGCGGCCGAGCAGGGTGTCCTCGGTGGCCCAGCGGCCCGCCACGTTCTGCATCGGCGGGTCCAGCCACAACACCTCGTCGAGCGCCTCGTCGGTGGTCCGCCGGCCCCCGGTGAGGGACGCGTGCAGCGTGTGGTCGGTCAGCAGGATGCGCAGCGCGTTGCCGATCCAGTTGACGGTCGGCTCGGTCGGGGTGATCACGAGCAGGTCCTCGATCACCTCGGCGTCGGTCAGCTCGGAGGGGTGCTCGATCAGCCAGGACGCGATGTCCGCGCCCGGCGTGACGCGCCTGGCCTCGACGAGGTCGGTCAGCATGCGCAGCAGGACCCGCTGATGCTCGGGCGCGTCCGGGCCGCCGTCGAAGAGTCCGTTGATCACCCGGACCAGGTGCGGTCCCTCCAGGGCGGACAGGCCGATCAACCGGCCCATCGCCAGCAGCGGCAACCGCTGCGCGTACTCCGTGAGCAGATCGGCCTCGCCCCGGGCGACGAACGTGTCGATCAGCGAGTCGGCCATGTGCTCGATCTCGCCGCGAAAGGCGCGCCGGTCGATGCGGCCGAGGCTGTGCGCGACGGCCGTGCTGTGCCGGCGGTGCTCGGCTCCGTCGGTGCACAGGATCGACGGGCGATACTCGACCATCGACGCGAGCGGCCAGTCGGCCGGGACCAGGCCCTTGATCCGGTCGCGCCACAACCGCGAGTCGTGCGAGAACAACTCCGGGTCGCGCAGCACGGCCAACGCCTCGGCGTAGCCCAGGACCAGCCACGCCCGCACGCCGCCCTCCAGCACGACCGGCGCCACCGCGCCGTGTTGTTCGCGCAACTCGCGGTACAGCCCGGCCGGGTCGGTCTCGAAGCGTGGGCCGGACAGGGCCACGTACGGGCAGCCGGATCTCTCGGTCATCTCGGGACACACCCCGCTCCGCCGCTGCCGCGGCTGTCGCCGGCGCACATCGGCCCGCCCCCGGTAGGCGACCCGCCTTCTACGGCCCGGAACCATATCGTGCCCGCCGCCGTTTGCCACCGGGTCGAATCGGGAGGGAACGGCCTTTTCCCGCAAGGGAGTCGGTGCTCGGCGCCGGCCGTGCGCGGCCGGCCGGGCCGGGCGTCGCGGATATTGGTCACGGGCGCGTCCGCGATGGCGTACAGTTGGGTTCACCGACGCGGGGTGGAGCAGCTCGGTAGCTCGCTGGGCTCATAACCCAGAGGTCGCAGGTTCAAATCCTGTCCCCGCTACTTGGATCGCAGGCCCGACATGCAAATGTCGGGCCTGCGGCGTTTTTCCGGGAACGGATCCGCCACCGTCGGTTCAGGCGGTGATGCCGGCGACCAGGCGCGCGCGGTCGGTGAAGTCCTTGACCGCTCGGACGTCGGCGTACGGCTTGAGGCCGACCAGCAGGTTGTTGAGGTAGGCCGCGTTGCGGGACGAGTGCACGCGGTCGGCGATCTCCAGCGCCTGCCGGCCCGCCGCGCACGCCGCCTCGACCTCGCCCGCGCGCAACTCGGCCTGGGCGCCCACCGCGAGCCGCAACCCGTGCGAGCGCTGGTACGCCTCGCCGCGCAGCCCGGCCAGCGCCTGCACGGTGAAGTGCCGGGTGCGCTCGGGCACGCCGAGGTCGCGGTAACACTCGGCGCCGTCGGCACACAGCCGGTCCCAGGTGAAGAAGTCGATCCACTCCGGGTCGTCGTCGCCGGAGCGGGCCCGCTCCAGGTGCGCCTCGGCCGCGTTCAGCGCCCGCCCGCACCCGGCCGCGTCACCCCCGCGGGCGTGCGCGCGGGCCTCGACCAAATGCAGGAAGCCGGTCACCCGCGAGGTCGCGATGCCCTTGTTGCGCTCGATGGCCGCCTGGGCCAGGTCGACCGCGATGTCGGGGTTGCCGCGATACGTGGCCTGCAGACTCATCGAGGCCAGGACGTAGCCGCCCAGCGGCACGTCGGCCGCCGCCCGGGCCAGCCGCAGCGCCTGGATGTAGTAGCGCTGCGCCACCTCGTGCTGCCCGGTGTCGAACGCCATCCACCCCGCCAGCCGGGACAGTTCGGCCGTCGCACCGAACAGCCGACGGCCCACGTCGTCGTGGTAGCTCCCGCGCAGCAGCGGCGTGGCGTCGCACCGCAGGCACTCCGGCACCATCGACGCCCGCCAGTCGCCGCCCCCGTACTTGCTGTCCCAGCGGCGGGCCTCCTCGGCCGCCTCGCGCAGTTTGGTCACGTCGCTGTGTCCGACGTGCGGGCCGCTTCCGCGATGCTCGGCGCGGGCGTCGGCCGGGGTGATCAACCACCGGGCCATGGGGGTGCCGTAGGCGGTGACGGCGAACGTCCCGGCCAGCAACTCGCGTCGATTCACGTGGTCGTGCCTCCACAGGTCGGTGGCGGTGCGAACTGCCTCCCCGACATCGCGTGGGAAGGCCAGGCCGAGATCGGGATCCACCGGCCGACTGTCGTCGAGGCCGATCTCCTCCAGCGGCACCGGGCGGCCGAGCCGCTCCGCGAGCACGGCCGCGATCAGGTGCGGCACCGGGCCCTGCGGAGTCATGCCCTTGCCGACCCAGCGGGCCACGGAGGTCTTGTCGTAGCGGAGGGACAGGCCGCGCCGGGCGCCCAGGTCGTTGACCCGACGGGCGAGTCCGGCGTTGCTGACCCCGGCGACGCCGAGCAGGTCGCCGAGCCGGCCGTTGGGCCCGCGTTCGCGCGAGACCCGCGGACGGGCGTCGACGGGATCGGAGGTCGCGGGTCGCGACGCCGGGGAATCGAGGAGGGGTCTCACGCCGGCGCCCGCCGGGGAATCGCCGAAGGAGTCGTCGGCCCCGGCCCCGACGCCTCCGCCTACCACTCCCGGATCCGGGACCTCCCGGTCCTCGAGGCCGGAGCCCGAACGCCCCGACCGATCCTGCTTGGGACTGCCGCGCATAGTTTGCCCCCAAAGGCAACCCTCCGTCCGCCTCAGCGTAACCGGGCCGGCCACCGTCGGTAAGGGAGATATTCGCCAATCCGGGGTCTCGTCCGAGGTGTTGCCTCCGACCCGGCCCTTCGGGCCGTCCGCGGGGCAACCCTCGGCCAAGCAATCACCAAGCCGGGGAGTCAATCATTGACAGACCGTACTTGACGACACGTCAGTACGCAGGCACGGTCAAAAGGAACCATGCGCCGGGTGCGTGTCCCCGTGCGCCGTCGAATGCGCTCTACTCAGGCTTGCCTAACCTTGGTTCCATGGAACCGTCGGAACCTGTACGGCCGGCATCCATGGTGGGTTTGCGCGGTGCCGTTTACCCGAAGGGGGTCGAGATGCGCTGGTTCGCAGGGACGTCCGAGAGCCCGAGCGTGGCCCGGCCGACCGGGGCCAGGACGCTGTGGGATGGCTCCGATCCGCTGTGGCTGGTGGGCAATTGGCCCGCCGACGAGGTGCGGGTGGTCAGTCGGGGCAGGTTGCAGATGGCCGTGCTCGGCGTCTGCGGCGCCACCGACGCCGAACTCGAGGTCGGCCTCGCGGTGGCCCGCGGTGGGGCGCTGCGGCACCTGACCGGCTGGGCGGGCAGCTACCACGTGGTGCTGCGCGCCGGTCGGCGTACCGTGGTGCTGGGCGATCTCGCCGGTGTCCGCCAGGTGTTCCACGCCGACCCGGGCGACGGCGTGGTCTACGCCTCGCACGCGCTCCCGCTCGCCGACCTGACCCGGGCGGGCCTGGACACCGAGGCGTTCGCCGCCCGCCTCGCCTGCCCCGACGTGCCCGAACTGGTGGCCGGGCGCTCGATGTTCACCGGCGTGAGCCGGCTGGAACCAGGCCATGCGCTCGAACTCACCCACGGCGTGCCCCGGGTGCGGCTCTACGAACAACACCGCTCTCCCCTGGACTTCCCCGGCGCGGCCGACGCGCTCGGGCGCGCGCTCACCGACGCCGTGGGTCGGCGCGTGGCCGAATCCGAGCGCCCGGGCGCCGATCTGTCCGGCGGGCGCGACTCCGCGGTGCTCGCGCTGCTCGGCGCGCGCTCGCTCACCAAGGGCACCGCGCGCGACCTGGTCGCGGTCACCTGGGCCGAGCCGTGCGCTCCCGGCGACCCGGCCTCGGCGGCCGACATCGTGGCCCGCTCGGCGCGGCTGCGCCACCTGGTGATCCCGGGCGGGGTGGACCACCTGCCCTACACCGGCCTCGCCGACGTGCTCGACGGCACGGTGATGCCCGACGAGCCCGGCTTCTCGCTGATCGGAATGGCCCGAACCGGCCGCACCCTGGAGGCCGTTCGCGACGCCGGCATCGACATGCACATCACCGGCTACGGCGGCGACGCCGTACTGGGCACCCCGCTCGCCTACCTGGCCGACCTCGCGATGGACCGCCGCCGGGTCACCACCGCCCGGCATGCCCGCACCTGGGGGCGCAACCTGGGGATGAGCGGCTTCGAGTTGGCGAGCACCGCGAGTCGGGTCGCCCGCACCACCTTCCCCCAGGCACTCGACCGGCTCGCCGAGGTGTTCGCGGGCTCGGGTCGGGTGGACACGGGGCCGGCCGCCGCCATCGCGTGGTGCACCGCGGCCCCCACGGCGGTCTGGACGACGCCGGAGATGCGCCACCGCCTCGCCGTATCGCTGCGCCGGCTCGCGGGCGAGTCGGTGGTCTCGGCCGGATCCGTAGTCGCCGCGGATCCGGCTGTCCACGGCCGTCCGGGGGACCGCGCCGCATGGGTCGCGGTCCGCCGGGCGGCCGAACGGCAACGGGCCTACCAGCAACTCGCCGAGCGGGTCGGAGTGCGGGTCCAGGCGCCGTACCTGGACACCGCCGTGGTGCGCGCCGGGCTCGCGCTGCCGGCGTGGGCGCGGGATCGGGACGACGGCCCCAGGGCGCTGCTCACCGCGGCCGTACAGGGGCTGATCCCCCCGCACGCGCTCGGCACCGTGCACCGGGCCGACTACACCGAGGCCGAACGGCGCGGTCTGCGGATCAACGCACGCACGCTGCGCGAACTGTTCGCCGACCCGCTGCTGGGCGAGCTGGGCGTACTGGACCCGGTCCAGGTGCGACACGCCCTCGACCTGGCCATCGGCGGCCCGAGCCTGGCCAAGGGCGACCAGGCCGTACGCCCCGAGCTGCCACTGGGCCCACTGGCCGACATCGTCTCGGCCGAACTATGGCTGCGCGGCGTCTGGGAGGGCCGAGTAATGCGCTGGGACGCCACCCCCAGCTCCGCCCCAGGCATCCGAATCGCCGCCGCCGTGGCCTGACCCGACAAGAACCCTCCACCTCAAACGCCGGCCACCCAGCCCCACCGGCGTTTGAGGCGAAGGCCGGGCCGACACTTGAGCCCAAACATCCCGTCCGGCGTTCGAGACCAATCAGCCTAGCCGGCGCTTGAGACCAAACATCCCGTCCGGCGTTCGAGACCAATCAGCCTCGCCGGCGCTTGAGGCGAACCAGCCCGGCCGGCGTCTGAGGCCAATCAGCCTCGCCGGCGTTTGAGGCGAAGGAGCCCGGCCGGCGTTTGAGGCCGAATCAGCCCCGCCGGCGCTTGAGGCGAAACAGCCCGGCCGGCGTTTGAGGCCAAACCCCGGTCAACCCAACGGGAACTCGCACCAGACCGTCTTGCCCTCGTCCGTCAACCGACTCCCCCACGACTTCGCGATGGTCGCCACGATCGCCACGCCCCGCCCGCTCTCGTCATCGGCCGCCGCCCGCCGCCGCCGCGGCACGTGGTCGTCCGCGTCGGACACCTCGACGATCAACCGCCGATCCGTGCGCCGAAGGCGCAACCGCATCGGGGCCGCGCCATGCGTGAGCGCGTTCGCCACGAACTCGCTCACCGCCAGCACCCCCAGCTCGCGCAGCTCCTCGCCCACCTGCCAACTCGCCAGCACCCCGGACGTGAACGCCCGCCCCCGCGCGGCCACCTCACTGCCCCCGAGCAGGTCGAGCGACGCGGTCCGGAACAACCGCGCCTGCGCCCCCTCGCGCCGCGGCAGCTGCAGCACCAGCATGGCCATGTCGTCGTCGTGCTCCTCGGGCAGCTGCATGTGCGCGATCAGGTGGTCGCGCACCGCCTCCGGCTCGCCCACCGAGGACAGCAGCGCCGCGCCGAGCGTGTCGATGCCCTCGTCCAGGTCCTCGCCCCGACGCTCGACCAGGCCGTCGGTGTACAGCACCACCGTCGAGCCCGGATCCAGGGTGATCCGTCCCGAGGTGTGCGGCCAACTCGCCCCGGTGCCCAGCGGCGGCCCGTTGGCGTCGTCGAGCTTGTGGATCACGTCGTCGCCGTCGCGCACCAGCGGCGGCAGATGGCCCGCCGTGGAATAGGTCAGCACGCCCTCGCCCGGGTCGTAGACGGCATAGGCGCAGGTGGCGATCTGGGTGGCGTCGATCTCCATCGCCGTCTCGTCCAGCAACTGCAGGATCTCGTGCGGCGGCAGATCCAGCCGCGCGTACGCCCGCACCGCCGTGCGCAGTTGGCCCATCACCGCCGCCGCCCGCACCCCGCGGCCCATCACGTCGCCGATCACCAGCGCGGTGCGCCCCGCGCCCAGGGTGATCACGTCGTACCAGTCGCCGCCCACCGCCGCGTCGGTGCCGCCGGGCAGGTACTTCGCGGCCACGATCAGATCGTCGGGGTTCTCCAACCGCTGCGGCAGCAGGCTCCGCTGCAGGGTGACCGCGGCCTGCCGGTGTCGCCGCTCGCTCTCCCGCAACCGATCGGTGGCCTGGACCTGGTCGGTGACGTCCACCGCGAACACCAGCACACCGCGCGTGTCCCCGCCCCGCCCGGCCGCCTCGGGGCGCACCGGCGTGCAGACGAACGTGTAGTAACCGTGCCTGCGCTCGCTCTCCGGCATGCCCGGGTACGTCTCGCCGCGGTGATCCACCCGTCGCGCCCGCACCGTACGCCCGCGCCCGGTCCGATAGACCTGGTCCATCAGGGTCAGCAGCCCGTGCTCGGCGAGTTCGGGCAGCGCGTCCCGCGCCGGCACCCCCGATCTGCGCGCGCCGAAGACCGCCCGGTAGGCGTCGTTGACGTAACACAGCTCGTGGTTCGACCCCCGGGTGACCGCGATCAGCGCGGGCGCGTGGGCCAGCACGTCGCGCAGCGGGAAGGTGTCGTTCGATTCCTGGCTGCGTGCCGCCGGCACCGAGCGCCGCCGGTCACCGGCCAGCCGGGCGCCCCACCGAGTGATGTTCAACCGCTCGCTTCCTGGAGAGTTCGTTCACGCAAAGCGCATGGAGATATACCGCAGGTGACATCCCCAGTGTGGGCGAAAGTCGGTCGTGAGGGAATCACGTCCCGTGACCGGCCCCCGTTCGGGGTACCGCAGCAGTGCGCTGTGGCAATGTACGGGACCCGGTCGCGACACACTCAACCCTCGGACAACACGGCAGCCTACGAGCCGCGCGGTCGCACGTGCCTACCCGGTGCGCCCGCGGTCGCCTCGGGTGGCGTACTCGAATTCGGCGCGCGGGTGCTCGATCGACCCCAGCGAGACGATCTCGCGCCGGAACATCAGGGACAGTGTCCATTCCGCCATGATGCGCATCTTGCGGTTCACCGTGGGCACCCGGCTGAGGTGGTAGGTGCGGTGCATGAACCAGGCCGGCAGGCCCTTGGTCTTGATCCCGTAGACCTGCGCGACACCCTTGTGCAGCCCGAGGGACGCGACCGAGCCGGCGTACTTGTGCCGGTACTGCCGCTGCGGTTGGCGGCGCAGCCTGGCCACGATGTTGTCGGCCAACACCCGGGCCTGGCGCACCGCGTGCTGCGCGCTGGGCCCGGTGAACTCCTCACCCGGTTTGGTCAGGTCGGGCACCGCCGCGCAGTCCCCCGCGGTCCACACCCCCGGTACACCGTCCACCTCCAGCGTCGCCCGGGCCCGGAGCCGGCCCTTGTCGTCCAGCGGCAGGTCGGTGGAGAGCAACATCGGACTGGGCTTGACTCCCGCGGTCCACACCAGCGTGCTCGCGTCGAGTTCGGTGCCGTCGGAGAGCACCACGTGCCGGTTCACCGCCGACTCCAGGCGGGTGTTCAGGCGTACGTCGATGCCGCGTCGGCGCAATTCGGCAACCGTGTACCTGCCCATGTCCTCGCCGACTTCCGGCAGGATCCGGGGAGATGCCTCGACCAGGATCCAGCGCATGTCGGCGGGGGTGATGTTGTGGTAGTAGCGGCAGGCGTAGCGCGCCATGTCCTCCAACTCCGCCAGCGCCTCGACGCCCGCGTAGCCGCCGCCGACGAAGACGAACGTCAGCGCGTGGTCGCGGATCGACGGGTCGCGGGTCGAGGAGGCGGTGTCCAACTGCTCCAGCACGTGGTTGCGCAGCGCGATGGCCTCCTCCACGGTCTTGAAGCCGATGCCCCACTCGGCCAGACCGGGGATGGGCAGCGTGCGCGCCACCGAGCCGGGCGCGACCACGAGCAGGTCGTAGGGCTCGGCGTAGGTCTCCCCGCCGAGCAGTTCGACGGTCGCGGTCTTGTTCGCGTGGTCGACGTGCTCGACGGTCCCGGTGACGATCCGGCACTTGGGCAGTACCGACCGGAGGGGGACGACCACGTGTCGCGGCGAGATGGCGCCGGCCGCGGCCTCCGGAAGGAAGGGCTGGTAGGTCATGTAGGACTGCGGTTCGACGACGGTCACCGTCGCCTCTCCCGTTTTGAGTTTTCGTTGCAGGCGCAGAGCGGTGTACAGGCCGACATAGCCGCCGCCGACGATCAGGATGCGCTCGGGCCGAGTCGAGGTCGTCATGCGTCCCACTCTGCCCCTTTCCGGGGGACGCATCCAGGTGTTCGACGGGTTTCCACCGTCCGTACTGGTGGTGACGAGACGTCAGCGTTCAGCGATATCTTCACAACCGTGCTGTCGGATTCCGCTTCTTGGCCGGGGTCGGTTCGGGTAGTCTCGACGCCCTGGGCAAAGCGGGGTCTGGTGGGGGAATCGACACACTTGCCTTCCGGGGGAGACGCTATGAGCGGCGCTTCGCGCACGCGGACCACCAAGATGCAGGACACCGGAGCCGACGGCATCGGAGGTCGGCACACAACGACGATTCCATCGGCACGCAAGCCGCAGCGCGGCAGGCCGGCCGAGCCGTCACCACAGCTGCGCACCGACGCCCGGCGCAATCTGGAGCAGGTGCTGCGCGCCGCCCGTGAGGTGTTCGGCGAGTTGGGCTACGACGCTCCGATGGAGGAGATAGCCCGCCGCGCCGGCGTGGGGGTGGGCACCATCTACCGCCGCTTCACCGGCAAGGAGGCACTGGTCCAGCGGATCATGATCGCCGAGACCAACCGACTGACGGCCGAGGCGGTCAACGCCCTGGACGAGGAACCCGACGCGTGGTCCGCCCTGGCGCGCTACTTACGTCGCGCGGTCGGCTCGGGTGCCGGCCGATTGTTCCCCGCGCTCAGCGGGCGGGTCCCGGTCACCGAGGAAATGAGCACCTCGCGCGCCGAACTCAACGACGCGGTGGGCATGTTGGTCGACCGGGCCAAGGCCGGCGGCCTGCTTCGGGCGGATGTGTCCGACGCCGACATCTCGCTGATGATGTCGTGTCTGTTGCCTCCGTCGGGGCTGCCGCATCCACAACGGCTGACCATCGCCGGTCGTTATCTGGAGATTCTGCTCGACGGGCTGCATGCGGGACACTCCTCGCCGCTGCCCGGAAAACCTTTCACGCAGGACGAGTTGGACACGTTGTTCCTGAGTTGAGGCGAAGCCTCGGAGTCCGGGCGCCTCGTGGCCCCGGGACCGCCGTCACTCGGCGCCGCCGCCACCGCAAACCGCCACCACCGACCGTACAGAGCCTCAGCCGCGCACCACGAGGACCGGGCACGCGGCATGGTGTACCACCGCCGTGCTGACCGAGCCGAGCAGCAGGCGGGCGAATCCGCCGGAGCCGCGCGAGCCCACCACGAGCAGTTCGTGGCGTTCGGACATGCCGAGCAGTACTTCGGTCGCCGTACCCGCGTGGACCTGGACGACCGTGCGGCCGCTGAACGTGTGTTCGCGCTCGCCGTTCACCTCGCCGACCGTGGCCTCGGTTCGGGTCCGCAGTTCGGCGAGCGTCCGTTCCAGGTCCTCCTGGTAGTGCGGGCCGGGCGCGATCACCACGTAGCCGGGCGTCGCGGGCTGCGCGGTCACCACGTAGAGCGGCAGTTCGCGCAGTTCGGCCTCGGTCATCGCCCAGTCCAGTGCCCGCCGGGACGGTTCCGATCCGTCGACGCCGACCACGACGCCCTTCGGCTCAGCGTCGGTCATGGGCCCTCCTCGTCCACCGGAACCGGATGTGGAGGGCCCGATACCACCGGGACGTCGCGCGCTCACTTCCCCACCGGAATGCCACCCGGACGGCGGGGTGCGCCGAGCGGACACACCCGCACGTCGACGCGGGGGCAAGCAGTGGGCAGGGCACGGACCGGCCCGGGCGCCGGATCGCCGCGGCACCGACAGGCTCGGGCATACGTCGTCGCGGTGCGGAGGCGGACCGCGCGCGGGTGGCCTCGGCACCGGCGGTCTCGGGCATCGAGCGGCTCGGGCGTCGGCCCGCTCGGGTGCCCGGTCCCCGGTGTCCGGCAGGTCAGGCGGCGGCCAGGATCTCCTTCGCCCGCTCCGCCAGTGCCCGCAGGCCGTCGGGGGTGAAGCGGCCGGATGTGTCCTGATCGCCCATCGCGCCGGCCGTGTAGCGGTCGAGCACGCCCGCGAGGATGCAGGCCAGCCGCCAGCACGCGAACGCCTGGTACCAGCGGATGTGGCCCAGGTCCCGACCGGTGGCCGCCGCATAGCGCGCGGCGAACGCGGCCCGGTCGACGAACCCCTCGCTCGCGGTGCCGTCCGCCGGCAGCAGCGTGCCGTCCTCGCCCGCCTCGACCCAGTACATGAGCGTGGTGCCGACGTCGGCGAGCGGGTCGCCGAGCGTGCACAACTCCCAGTCCAGGACCGCGCGCACGGTGCCGTCGGGACCCAGGATCACGTTGTCCAGCCGGAAGTCGCCGTGCACGATCGTCGCGCCCTGCTGCTCCGGCACGGACGCCGCGAGCGCCCGGTGCACCTCGTCGATCGTGTCCATCCCGGGCACCCGGGTGGCCTCCCACTGGCGCTGCCAGCGCCGCAGTTGGCGGCCGATGTAGTCCTCGCGGCGGCCGAGTTCGCCCAGGCCCACCGCGTCCACGTCCACCGCGTGGATCGCGGCCAGCACGTCCGCCAGCTGTTCCCCCGCCCGCCGGCGGGCCTGCGGGGTGAGCAGCCGGTTCGCGTCCTCGGCGCTGCGGATCACGTGCCCGTCGACGAAGTCCATCACGAAGAACGGCGCGCCGTTGACGGCGTCGTCCGCGCAGTACCCGAGCACCGGCGGCACCGGCACATCGGTACGCCCCGCCCCGAGCGCGGCCAGGATCCGGTACTCGCGGCCCATGTCGTGCGCGGTCGCCAGCACATGCCCGAGCGGAGGCCGCCGCAACACCCACCGGCGCGCGTCGGCGTCGGCGACCACGTAGGTCAGGTTCGACCGCCCACCCAGCACCAACTCGAAGTCGAGCGGCGGCCGCACGGCCGTACGCTCCGCGAGCCAGGTCGTGATCGCCTCGGGGCGCAGCGCCTCGGACGGGGAACTCTGCGGCATGGTGGCACTCTCCGCTTCGGTGCTGCTCGGGGGCGAGGTGGTGCGGCCGGCGGGCCGCGGTGCGTCAGATGCCGAGGGAACGACCGATGATCTCCTTCATGATCTCGTTGGTCCCGCCGTAGATCGACTGCACGCGGGTGTCCACGAATGCCTTGGCGACCGGGTATTCGAGCATGTAGCCGTAGCCGCCGTGCAGTTGCAGGCAGCGGTCGACCACCCGGGACTGCAGGTCGGTGGTCCACCACTTGGCCTTCGAGGCGGCCACCGCGTCCAGTTCGCCCGCGACGTGCTTCATCACGCAGTCGTCGAGGTAGGTCCGGGCGATGTCCAACTCGGTGTCCATCTCCGCCAGTTCGAACCGGGTGTTCTGGAACGAGCCGATCGTACGGCCGAACGCGGTACGGGTCTTGACGTATTCGAGAGTGTGCGCGAACACCCGCTCGGCGCCCGCCACCGCGGTGCACGCGATGCCCAACCGCTCCTGGGGCAGGTTGTGCATCAGGTGGTAGAAGCCTCGGTTCTCCTCGCCGAGCAGGTTGGCCACCGGGACCCGGACGTCGGAGAAGAACAACTCGGCGGTGTCCTGCGCCTTCATCCCGATCTTCTCCAGGTTGCGCCCGCGTTCGAAGCCGGGCATGCCCCGCTCGACCACGATCAGACTGATCCCCTTGCTGCCCTTGGCCGCGGGGTCGGTCTTGGCGACCACGACCACCAGGTCGGCGTTGATCCCGTTGGTGATGAAGGTCTTGGCGCCGTTGAGCACGTAGTGGTCGCCGTCGCGCCGCGCCGTGGTGCGCACCCCCTGGAGGTCGCTGCCCGCGCCGGGTTCGGTCATGGCGATCGCGGTGATGATCTCGCCCGAGCAAAAGCCCGGGAGCCAGCGCTGCTTCTGCTCGTCGGTGGCGAGGTCGTTCAGGTACGGCGCGACCACCTCGTTGTGCAGCCCGAAGCCCACCCCCGAGGCGCCCACCCGGATCAGTTCCTCGGACGCGATGGCGAGATAGCGAAAATCGGCGACTCCGCCGCCGCCGAAGCGCTCGTCCACATCGATCCCGAGCAGCCCCTGCTTGCCGGCCTTCAGCCAGAGCGAACGATCGACGATCCCGTCCTTCTCCCACTGATCGTGGAAGGGCACGACTTCGCGCTGAAGAAACTCCCGAACGCTTCCCCGAAACGCGATGTGCTCGGGTTCGAGGTGCCGGTCCCTCATGTGTCCACTCCCCCTGCGGTCCCGCGACGGACCACGCCGGTTCGAACATTCCTACCGGTCGGTAGGTTCCGTGTGCACGCATGGTAGGCGTGCACACGAGGGCGATCAACCCTTCGGGTACGAGGGAGCCCGTCTCGGGCCGACGAGGCCGCCGCTCCGGTTCCGGGACGGGGGACCGGAGCGGCGGGCCCGGCTACGCCGTCAGGGCCTGTGGGGTGGCCGGCTGGCGGGTGATCGTCGACTCCGCCACCACCGTGCCGTTCTGGGTGGGGTTGAGGCTGTGGCGCATGCGCAGCGCCAGGACCGTGATCAGGATCGAGCAGGCCATCAACACGCCCAGGTACGGGGCGTACAGGCCCGCGCCGACCATGACGCCCGCGAAGGCCGGGCCCGCCGCCATGGCCAGCTGCTTCACCAGCGACTGGGCCGCGTTGTACTGGCCCAGCAGGTGCGCCGGGGCCAGGTCGGCGACCATCGGGCCGAGGGTCGGCGCCAGCAGCGACTCGCCCACACCCAGCAGGGCGAAGGTGATCACGATCGTGCTCGCGGCGGCGACCGAGTTGTCGTGTACCAGGCCCGACACCGCCGTCACGATCCAGGCGAGCAGCCAGACCAGGCCGGTCGCCGCGATCACCGTGCTGCGGCGGCGGCGCTGGGTGATGCGCAGTACGGTCAGCTGGCCGAGCACGATCACCGCGGTGTTGGCCGCGAGTGCCACGCCCAGCATGCGCGGCGAGATCCGGCTGACCTCCGTCGCGAAGGCGGTCAGGCCCGACTCGAACTGGCCGTAGCAGGTGAAGAAGATCACCGCGCTCACCACGCACAGCCGAACCATCGCCCGGTTGCGCAGCAGATGCCGAAAGCCCGCGCCCGGCGTGGTGCCGGCCGGCATCGGCGGTACCGCGGGCAGCCGGACCGTGCCGCACACCGCGCCGAGGACCAGGAACATCGCGGTCTCGATGGCGAACAGCAGGGTGAAGCTGGCGGGCCGCGACTCGTCGACGATCAGGCCGCCGATCAGACCGCCGATGCCCAGGCCCAGGTTGTTGAAGGTGAACTGCAGCGCGAACGCCCGGGCGCGGGTCGGCGCCGTCGTCAGCCGCACGATCATCGTGGCCAGGGCGGGCTGGATCGCGGCGATGCCCGCACCGAGCAGCGCGGCGCCGAGCATGACGAACACGCCGGTGCGCGCCAGGCCCAGGGTGAGCGAGCCGAGCGCGGCGACCGTCGCGCCGACCGCGAGCACCGGACGCGGGCCGCGCCGGTCGATCGCCGGACCGACCATCGGGAGCACGCACAGCGCGGCGACGGCGAGCACGCTGAACATCAGTCCGGCCTGACCGGCGGACAGGTCTCGCACCCGCGTCACGTATACGAACAGGAACGGCACCGTGAAGCCGCTGCCGAACGCGCTGAGCGCGTTACCGAGCTGGATTCGACGCAGAGCGCCCCGGGTTGCCACCGCACACCTCCCGACTGTCGGTCGCGCGGCCCGGCCGTTCCGGCCCGCGGGGATCGGCCCGCAGGCGGGTCTCGGCGGTACGGGGGCGTGACGGGGCAACCGATCCGGCCCGTGGCCGGCACGGGGGCATGCCCGTGTCCGGCGAGGGGGATCGCCTGGTCCGCGTCGAGGCGGGCGCGCCGGGGGCAGCCGGGGGTGTCCCGGGCCCGCGCCGGCGGTGCCGCCGTGCCTGATCCGATGGTCCGAGTCCTCAAGCCTGAAGACTTCAGAGCTAAACTATACGGATCTATAGCGTTCGCGTCCAATGCATTACCGCCGACCGGGTCCGTGCGCGACGGACCGGGGGTGCGGAGATGGGATACTTCCCCGCATGACAGAGGGGGCCGAGCAGGCAACGCCGGACGAAGGCGACATCGAGGAATACCTCGCCGTCTTCCAGCGCGAATTCCCCGAGGTGGATCCGCAGGTCGAGACGATCGTGGCGGCACTGTCCAAACTCAACCGCCGGATGAGCGTGGCCTACGGTCGCCAGCTCACCGCCCTCGGCATCACCAACGCCGAGTGGGAGGTGCTCAAGGCCCTGGTCCTGGTCGGCCGACCCTACCGGCTCAGCCCCGGCGACCTGGCCCGTCGGCTCGGGTTGACCCCCGCGGCGATGACCCACCGGCTGGACCGGATGGTCGCCGAGGAGTTGGTCACCCGGACCCGCGACGAGCAGAACCGGGTGCGGGTGATCGTCGAACTGACCGGTACGGGGCGCGACGTGTGGCTGCGGGTGGTCCGCGAGGCCGCGGGCTTCGAGGCGGGTCTGCTCCAGGACCTGGGCCCGGCCGAGCGGCACGCGCTGGCCGCGGGGTTGCGCGGGATGCTGGCGCGGGTCGAGGAATCCCAGCCGGACGCCGGTGGGCGGCTCGACACGGAGTGATGCGGTTCGCCTGCGGCGGGCCGGCGGACGAGAAGAGGACCTGGGCAGATGCGAGTGCGTATTCCGAGGCAGCGTACGGACATCGAGCGGCTGGACCGCCCGCTGCCGGCGGGGCTGCCGCGACCGGCACCGCGGGTGTTGCGCGCGCCGCGGCCTCGTGGTGCGCGGTCGGCCGAGGACGCGCTGCTGGACTACCGGCTGGTGGTTGCCCGGACCCTGGGGCGGCATCGGCCCACGGGGGAGGGGACCTGTGTGTGCGGGGTGCCCTCGCCGTGTCCGGTGCGGGCGCACGCGGCGCGGCTGTTGGACTGGCTCCGGCCCGAGCGGGCGTGAACCCTTCGGGGTGAACCCTCCCGAAGCCCCCGTACCGGGGCGGTTTCTCGGCTAGCGTCCCCAGGACACGTTGAGGCGCGGGAGTCACGGGAGGCGTGTGGATGGCCGTATCCGAGGGTGTGTCCGACGGGGCCGCGTACGCCCCGTTCGACCCGACGGCGCTGCCGGCGACGGGGGGCTACTACAAGAAGTTGCCCCCGACGCCCTGCACGTACGACACGGCGCCGTTGCCCCTGGACGCGGTCGACGGGCATCCGGTGGTCTGCAAGAACCGCGCGTGCAAGTACTACCGGAGGTCGGACAAGGTCGAGTACAAGTCCGGCCCACGAGCGTACCGGTGCGAGGAATGCATGACGTGGACGGACTGACATGCTCGTGGCCGCATGGCCCTGAGGGGTCTCCCCCGGGCCCTTGGGCGGGCCCCCGCCGGGTGGCCTCAGGCGCCGGCCGGGCTGGAGTAGGTCCCGTTCACGTTTCGGTGTGCGCCCGTCTTCGCCTGCGTGGGTTGGCCTCAAACGCCGGCCGGGCTGAAAGGTTAGGCCCCGTCCACGTTTCGCCGTGCGCCCGATCTCGCTTCCGTCGGGTGGCCTCAGGCGCCGGCCGGGCTGGAGTAGGTCCCGTTCACGTTTCGGTGTGCGCCCGTCTTCGCCTGCGTGGGTTGGCCTCAAGCGCCGGCCCGGCTGAGTACAACCCGAAACACGAACGGCACTATCTCCGGCCCGGTGGACGCTCAAGGCTGCACCGCAGGCGTAAGACCAGGCACACGCCAGAGCGCGAATGGCACCGAGGCCGGCCCAACGGCGCTTGAAGCCACCCGGCGTAAGCGAGATCGGGCGCACGCCCAAACGTGGACGGGACCTAACCCTTCAGCCCGGCCGGCGTTTGAGGCCAACCCACGCACGCAAAGAGGGGCGCATGCCGAAACGTGAACGGGACCTAACCTTTCAGCCCGGCCGGCGCTTGAGGCCAACCGGCGCAGGCGAAGACGGGCGCACGGCGAAACGTGGACGGGGTCTAACCCTTCGGCCCGGCCGGAGGCGTTGGCGGGGCCATGTGGTTGTGAGTTGGTGGGTCGGGCCGATCGTCGGGTGACCCTACGGCCACGCGGCGACCAGGCCCGGCCACGGGCGAGGGCGCTTCCCGTGTGGGGCGCGCGGGTGCATCATTCCCCGTTCGGGAGCTGGTGATTCCGCTTTGGGGTGGGGGAATTCGGGGATTCCGGTGAGGTGTTGGCGGGCTGTGCGGGGGGTGGGTCCGCCGGCATCTCCGCCCTTGCGGCGGCCGGTGCCTCTGCTCGCCGTCGCAATCGGCGCAGCCACCACCGGAATACCCACGCCGCCGCGACCAGCAGGACCAGCCATACCAGGCCGAATGCCACCCAGAACGCGGTGGGGGAGGGGAGTTGGCCAGGTGGGGTGTCCGGCCAGGCCTGGGCGAGGTCGTCCGGGTGGGTGAAGAGCGGGTGCACCGCCAACGCCGAGCCGTGGTACGTGACCCGGTCCGGCCAGTCCTTGCCGGATCCGAGCGCGGCCAGCCCCGTGGACAGCCAAATCACCGTGGTGCCGGCCACGAGCAGCAGCAGCCCCGCGAGCAGCAGGCCGTCCGGCACGCCCCGCGACGGCACCCGCCCCGGGGTGGGCTCGCGCGGCACCGGCAGCCGTCCCGACCCCGCCATCTACGCCGCCGGATCGTCGGCCAACGCCGCCTCGGCCCGTACCCGTTCCTCCACCGCGTCCTCGGTCATCGCCCGGTCCGTGTAGACCATCGGGCGTTCGGTGTCGGTGATCAGGTGCTTGACCACCTGTACGTTGCCGTTCACGTCCCACACCGCGATGCCCGGGGTCAGCGTCGGGATGATCTCCACCGCCCATCTGGGCAGGCCGAGCACCTTGCCCGTGGCGCGCGCCTCGTCGGCCTTCTGCATGTAGACGGTGCGGGTCGAGGCCATCTTCAGGATCGCCGACGCCTCCTTGGCCGCCGCCCCGTCGACCACGTCGGAGAGGTGGTGCACGACCGCCACGAAGGACAGGCCGAGTCGTCGGCCGAACTTGAGCAGGCGCTGGAAGAGTTGGGCCACGAACGGGCTGTTGATGATGTGCCAGGCCTCTTCCACCAGGAAGATGCGCTTGACCCGGTCCGGCCGGATCCAGGTGTGCTCCAGCCACACCCCCACGATCGCCATCAGGATCGGCATCGCGATCGAGTTCCGGTCGATGTGTGACAGGTCGAAGATGATCAGTGGCGAGTCGAGGTCGATGCCGTCCGTGGTCGGGCCCTCGAACATGCCCTTGAGGTCGCCGTCGGTGAGGCGGTCCAGGACCAGTGCCACGTCGAGGCCCCAGACCCGGACGTCCTTGACGTCCAGGCTGAGCAGTTCGCACGACTCCGGTGTCGGATTGCGCAGTGCCTCGACGATGTCCGGGAGTATCGGCTGGCGCCCGGACACGGTGCGCATCACGTGCGTGTGCGCGGCCTTGAGCGCGTAGCCCGCCCGCTCCTGGAGCGCGTGGCCCATCGCCACCTCGATGATCGTGCGCAGCAGGGCCAGCTGGCCGGTCACCGCGATCGCCGGGTCCAGCGGGTTCAGCCGCACCGCGTCGCCGGAGACGTCGTTCGGGTCGAGCCGGATCGGCTTGACCCCCAGCGCCTCGGCGATCAGGTTCCACTCGCCGACGCCGTCCTCGCCCTGGGCGTCCAGGACCACCACCTGGCGGTCGCGAAAGCGCAACTGGCGCAGTACGTACGTCTTCTCCAGGGCCGACTTGCCGTTGCCCGACTCGCCGAGCACCAGCCAGTGCGGCGCGGGCAGTTGCTGGCCGTACAGCTGGAACGGGTCGTAGATGTAGCCCTTGCCCGAGTACACCTCGCGCCCGATGATCACGCCGGAGTCGCCGAGCCCGGGCGCGGCGGTCGGCAGGTAGATCGCCTGGGCCTGGCCGGTGGACGTGCGCACCGGCAGGCGCTGGGTCTCGCCCCGGCCGAAGATCATGCCCGAGAAGCCCTGGGTCAAGGTGGAGATCAGACCCGGCATGCGCTCACCCCTTCCCGTCCCGCGCGGGTCGAACCGCCCACACTCGCCGTGGCCGAACCGCCCGCGCTCACTTGCGGATACCCGTCGCGAACGGCAGCGTGTTGACGAACGCGCGGTGCTGCTCGCGGTCGCACCACTCCAGCTTGAGGAAACACTTGCCCGCCGAGGCCCGGATCGTGCGCTTGTCCCGGGAGAGCTGGTCCGGATTGCGCGAGGACACCGTGATGTAGCCGACGATGTTCACCCCCGCCGCGCCCCCCGCCAAGTCCTCGCCGCGCTGGTCGACCCGGCCCGTGTGGGCCATGTCGCGCGGGTCGACCACCCGGTTCATCTTGGCCGCGCGCGCCGCGTCGGCGTCGTCGTTGGTCTTCTCGGTGAGCATGCGCTCGATCGCGACGTCGGTCGGCTCCAGGTCCATCGTCACCGCGACCGTACGGATCACATCGGGCGTGTGCACCAGCAGCGGGGCGAGGAAGTTGACCCCGACCGGGGTCAGCGGCCACTCCTTGATCCAGGCCGTGGCGTGGCACCACGGTTCGGCCGAGTCCGACTCGCGGGTCTTGGCCTCCAGGTAGTTCGGATGCGTCGCGTCCAACTCGGCGGGCCACGCGTAGCGGGCCTGCATGCCATCGAACGCGTCGATCTGGTGCTCGGGGTCGTACATCGAGTGGATCAACGAGGCCAGCCTGGCCTCGTTCAGCGGCTGCCGCACCCGGATGTCGGCCTCGGTCAACCGGGCGCACACGTCGGTCAGTTCGCGCGCCATCACCACGCCGATGCCCTTGTCGCCCTTGCCCATCACGTTCGCCTCGGCGGCCAGCTCGCGCGTGTAGTGCATGCACGCGATCAGGTAGGCGCGGTGCTGCTCGGAGGAGGTGGACACCATCGACTGCAACTGCTCGTACGAGTCCTGCACCCACGCCGGCGCCCGGTGATCGCCGCGCCGGGCCACGTCCTTGGCGTGCGCGTCGGGGTCGGCCGGCAGCGTGCGGGCCAGCACCTGGAGGCGGGTGACGAAGCCGTCGCCGTTGGCCACGTGCTTGAGCAGCGTGCCGAACCGCTCGACCAGCGCCTCCTGGTCCTCCGAGTCGCGCAGCCCCACGCCCGGGCCCTCGATCTCGATCGCGGCGGTGACGGTGCGCCGCTCCAGGTGCATCAGCACGGTCAGATCGTCGGGACCGAACGGCACACTCGCCCAGGCCACCCGGCCGACCCCGGGCGGCGCGCCCACCGCGACCCCCTGCCCGGTCAGCTTTGTGCCCGCCTCGGTGACCGCCGAACGATACTTCGCACCCCGCTTGATGGTGCGCTTGTACGTCCGGTTGATCTCCCACCACCGGTAGAACGTGCGCTTCTTGTACGGCATGTACACCGCGGCGAAGGCGAGCAACGGGAAACCGACCAGACCCGCGATGCGCAGCACCAGGATCGGCACCACCAGGCCCCAGAGCAGGGCGAGGCCGCCGGCCGCGATGATCAGGAAGATCTCGCCGGGTTCGCGGTTCTTGCCGATGACCGCGGTGGGTTTGGCCTTGCCGATCAGGAAGGTCCGGCGTCGGGCGACCGGTTGCGTTGTCATTACTCTTTACCGTTCCTCGCGTGAGGCGTTGCCGCGGGACTGGCCGTGGGCGGTTGGGTCGGCGTCGGAGCCGGAGCGCCGCCCGATCCCCCGCCCCTGGTGCCATGGGCCGCAATGCCCGACGATACGGCGTTCGCGGTCACCGGGGCAGAGCCTGCGCCGGAACCGGTCGATCCGCGCGAGGCGTGTGCCTGGATGCCCTGCTTCACGTACGTGGCCGGTCCGTTGACCGCCGAGGCCGGTCCGGACGACTGCATCGCCTTGCGACTGCTGTGCAGCGCGGCCATGTCGTCGCCGATGCTGGGCACGAACCGGTAGATGAGCACACTCGCGAAAATGGAGAGGAACAGGATCGCCAGGCCCGAGAGCACCGCGGAGAACGCGTCGTCCTTGCCGCCCGTGGAGACCGCGGTGGCCAGGCCGAGCACTATCACGATCACCGGCTTGGCCAGCAGTACCGCGATCATGATCCCGGCCCAGCGCCGCACGTGGTGCCACATCGCCTTGTCCACCAGGCCCGAGTACACCGCGGTGCCCAGGATCGCGCCGACGTACAACATCGCGGCGCGGACCAGGAGTTCGACCCACAACACGGCCGCCGCCGCCATCGACAGCAGCGACACGAAGATCAGCATGACCGGGCCGCCGCCGAGATCGCTCGCCGGATCGAGGGCCTTGGAGAAGCCGCCGAGGAACTTGTTGGTGTCCTGTTGGGTGCCGGTCGCGATGGCCGCGGTGATCGCGTCGGTCATCGAGACGGCCAAGTACAGCACCAGCGGGGTGAACGCGGAGGCGATCACCGCCAGCCACAGGTAGCCGATCGCCTCGCTGATCGCGGTGCCTATCGGGACGCCGCGCACGGCGCGCTTGGCCACCGCCAGGATCCACAGGATCAGGGTGAGGAAGGTGGACGCGGCGAACACCACCGCGTACTGGCGCAGAAAGCCCGGGTTGGTGAAGTCGACCTGGGTGGTGTCGTTGACCGCGCCGGCGAGCTTGTCGATGATCCAGGTGGCCGCGTCGGCGCAGCCCTTGGCGATCGAGCCGAGCGGGTCGGTGACGGTGCCGAGCGGGCCCGAACCGGGCGCGCCCGGGCCGCCGTTGTTGCAGATGTCCTTGGCGGGGCCGGTGAGCAGGTCGCACTCCGGCTTGCTCGCCGGCGCGCTGGGGCTCGCGGAGGCGCCGGGGGAGGCGCCGGGAGAGGTGGTGGCGCCGGGTGTGGGGTCGGCCCACACGCGGGTGGCGCCGAGCACGAGGAGGGCCTGGAGGGTGGCGAACACCCCGCCGGCGGTCAGGAATCGGGTGCGAAGGCTGCGGCGTTCCCGGTCAGCGTGCATGGCGCAATTCCCCGAACTCCCCGTCGGCCTTGGCGATGTCGTTGGCGCCGGACGCATCCTGCAGTCCGGCCACCGGCGTCGGACCCTCCTTCTGGCTGAACTCGGTCAGTTTCCAGTCCCCGTTCACCCACGACAGGCGCATCGTGGTGGTGTTCCACGCCTCGGCCACGGGCTTGGTGGAGTCGGCCCCCGCCAACCCCACCACGCCCACGCTCCACACCTCGACGGTGGCCGAAGCGGGGGTGTAGGCAATGGACTTGGTACCCATCGGCACGGCCCGGCAGACGAACGTGCGGCCCTTGGGCGCGGTGCCGTCGGGCTGGAGGCCGAACACGGTGGTCTGCGTCCGGAACGCCTGGTCGGCCCGGGCAAGCAGGCCGTCGCGCACGGCCGGATCGGTGATGGCGGTGATGATCGCCGTGCGCGGCTGGGCGCGGAACATCCGGGCCGAGCCGTACGCGACAACGAAGTTGGCCGCGGCGGACTGGGCGCCCTCGGCGGTCTGCGGATAGCCGACGGGCACGCCCGACTCGGTGCGTTCCGGCACCTGCGCGGCGGACAGCGGCGGTCCGCCCGCCGGGGCCTCGGGCGCGGCGGAGGAACTCTTCGCGGTGTCGTCCGCGCCGCCCTTGTCGCCGTTCTCGGAGCGATTCGCGGCGAAGAGCAGGGACACGATGACCACGGCGATCACCACCACGACGCCGATCCCGGACAGTATGGGGTTGCGCCTGGGCTCCGGACCCTCCGGTGAGGTGGTGGGTCTGGGCAGGCGGGTACGCGTGGCGGGTTCCTCGTCGCTCATGGCCTGTCCCCCCTTACCGCGGCAGGCCGGACATCGCGGACGACCTGCGCGCACAACACAGTCCCCGACGGCCGAGCGCCTCGGGGTTCGGTTGCAGCCGGAACGATCTTCCCAGATGGGCGGTCATACCGGTGGCACCGCGCTGTTGCGTGAACACAGGCTCGATTGTCCGGGAAAGGAACCGGAATTGCTGCTGTGCCCCGAATGCGGAATGGGGCATTCCGTTTTCGGGGCGCACGACGCGCCGGAGTGCGCCGCGCCCGGGATGAAACACCACGGGATTCGCCACCTTGGGGACGGCAGGGTGCGAACCGGTCTAGATCGCCATTCCGTACACAATCGTGAACAGCGTCCCGAGCGATCCGATGATGAACACGCCGGTCAGACCGGCGATGATGAGGCCCTTGCCCTGCTCCGCGCTGAACGTGTCGCGCATCGCGGTCGCTCCTATGCGCTGCTTCGCCGCGCCCCAGATCGCGATCGCCAGGCACAGCAGCAGCGCCACGGCCATGATCACCTCGACCATGATCCGGGCTTCGCCGCCCAGCCTTGCGAACGGGCCCCAGTTCGGAGCTATCCCGCCGATGATCGTATTGATGTCGCCGTTGCCGCCGTTGCCTTTGCCTTCTGCAAGAAACACGTTTTTCACCGCCCCCGAGGTCGGGCTTTGGTTGCCTGTCGTCACATTCGACGGCAGGAGTGGGTCGTTCGTTTATTGTGCTGTGGGGAAGCCGATCGGGCTACCACCTCGGCAAGTGTGTCTGCTCACTGTGTGTATCACGGGTGATTGCGCAGAGCAATCACGGCGCGCACAATGAGCTTCGGAGTGTCCGTCGCGGCCCCGCCCGGCCGCGGAGAATCGGGGGGTATCCGCGATGCGCAAAGCCTGGGTCGCCGGTGGCATCGTATTCGCGATTCCCTTCGGTCTGGTCGGCCTGCTCACGGTGGGGGTCGGCGCGATGCAGTCCGCCTCCGGCAGCCAGACCGGCGCCGGTGGCACGATGGCGCTCGCCCCCGGCACGGTGCCGGCCGCGTACGCGTCCTCGATAGACAAGTGGGGGCGGTTGTGCCCGGAGATCTCGCCGGCGCTGCTCGCCGCGCAGCTGTACCAGGAGAGCGGCTTCGACCCGAAGGCGGTCAGCAACGTCGGGGCCCAGGGCATCGCCCAGTTCATGCCCACCACCTGGCCGGAGTGGGCCACCGACGGCAACGGTGACGGCCAGGCGAGCCCGTGGGATCCGGCCGACGCCATCCCGGCCGCCGCCCGCTACGACTGCTCGCTCGCCAAGTACGTCGCCTCCGTGCCGGGGGATCGCACCAACAACATGCTCGCCGCGTACAACGCGGGCGCGTACCGGGTGATGCAGTACAAGGGCATCCCGCCGTACACGCAGACCCAGGACTACGTGAAGAACATCCGGGCCCTGGAACAGAGTTTCGGCGTGGTCCAGACGCCGCTGCAGCCGATGGCGCTCGCCGCCGGCGCGGTCAACTGGGCGCAGACCAAGCTCGGCACGCCCTACCTGTGGGGCGGCGAGGGCACCGCCGCCGACGGCGGCCGGTTCGACTGCTCGGGGCTGACCCAGGCCGCCTACGAGACGGTGGGCATCATCCTGCCCCGGGTGGCCAACGACCAGTGGAACGCCGGCCGGCACCCCTCGCGAGACCAACTCCTGCCGGGCGACCTGGTGTTCTTCGCCACCGACCTGCGCGACCCGCGCAGCATCCACCACGTGGGGATGTACGTCGGCAACGGCCAGATGATCCACGCGCCCTACACCGGCACGGTGATCAAGTTCGGCCCGATAGACAAGCCCGACTACATCGGCGCGACCCGGGTCACCCCAGAGGGCGCCAAGTCGCTGCCCGATCGCAGCCCCGGCTCGGCGAACAACGACTCGGGTGCGGGCAGTCCGGCCGCCGACCCGGGCAAGACCGCGGCCGGGAACGCGAGTTCGACGGGCGCGGGCAAGGCGGGGAGCGCGGCCGGCGCCCGGACGCAGCCGCGACTGCCCGCCGCCGACCGGCCGCGCGAGGCGACCTCGGGCGAGACCCGCGCGCGCTGACGGGCGGGGCTCGCCGCGCCGCGCGGTCGAGCCGGGTGCGGCCGGGGACGGGCGAGCAGCGATGATGGGGCGGTCCGCCCGGGGCGACGACGCGACCCGATCCGCCGAGCCGCGCCGGACGAGCCCCGACGGCAGAAAGGCCCGGCCGAGATGGCGATGATCCCCGGCACCGGCAGATTCACCGCCGCAGCCGCCGTGCTGGCCGCCGCGTTCACCGCCGCGGTGGTACAGCTGACCGGCCCCTACGGATCGCCGACCCGCCACGCGCCGACCCTGCCGATCGGGATCGAGGCGCTGGCCCCGGCGCCCGGCGTCGGCGGCGCGGTGATGCAGGTGGTGGCCCACCAGGACGACGACCTGTACTTCATGAACCCCGACATCGACCACGCGGTGCACGCCGGCACGGACAACGTGACCGTCTTCCTCACCGCGGGGGAGGCCGACGGCCGCAACGGCCCCGGGAGCCGGCCGGATGTGCGGGCGTACGCGGCGGCGCGCAACAACGGCTCGCGCGCCGCCTACGCGTTCATGGCACTCGGCGACCGCGCGGCGCGCTGGGAACGCCACAGCATCCGCCTGCGCGACGGCGCGCACGCCGAATTCGACCGCCTCGTCGACGCGCCCAACATCAAGCTGGTGTTCCTCAACACCCGCAAGGAGGAGGGCATCGGCGCGAAGGGGCGGCTGCGCACCCTGTGGAACGGCCAGGAGCGCGAACTCGACACGCTGGCCCCGCTCGACGAGCCGGCGGGCGGGCCGTACGCGTACACCCGCGACGGGCTGATCGGGTCCCTGACCGACCTGATGCGGGCCCAGGCGCCGACCGTGGTGCGCACGCTCGACCCGGACCCCGACCGCCAGAAGCACGACGCCGAGCACCCGGCGCACGCCGACAACCACGGCGTCTCCGACCACCAGGACCACACCGCCGCCGCGCGGTTCACCTGGGAGGCGCTGCGCCGCTACAACATCGACCGGCCCGCCGGGGCCGCCGCGGCGATCGCGTATCGCGGCTACTACAACGAGCGCTGGCCGCACAACCTGGAGCCGGCCGCCCGCGAGCGCAAGGACGCGGTCACCCGGGTCTACGGCTGGACCGACCGCGAGCACCACTGCCCGGGCCGGGCGGACTGCGGCGACCTCAAGGTGCGCGACACCGCGTCCCGCAGCAACTGGCCGCAGAGCACCACCTATCGCTTCCCCGACCCGGGCCCCAGGCCCGTGCTCGGCGCGGACGGCCGATCGAGCGCCTGGTCGGTGCTCGGCGGTCGGATCACCCGCTGGGCCGAGGACGGCGCGGGCGTCTGGTCCGCCGCGCGCGACCTGGGCGCCCCCGGCGACGGCGAACTCGCCCCGGCCCCGGCGGTGGTGCGCACGGCGGACGGGCGGATCCGGGTGTTCGCGCTGCGGATCGGCGGCGCGGACCGGGCCGATCGGGACCGGCTCGCGATCGTCACCGCGATCGAGTCGGCGCCCGGCGGCGACCTGGGCCCGTGGCAGGACCTGGGCGGCCCGGACGGCGGCGCGACGGGCCTGGGCCCGCCGGTGGTGCAAGCCGACGGCGCGGGCGGGCTGCACCTGTTCGCGCGCGATCGGGCCAAGGGCATCGGCACGCGGTACCTGCCCGCCGGGAGCACGGCGTGGTCGCCGTGGCGCGACCTCGGCGGCGCCGAGATCGTCGAGGGCCCGACCGCGCTCACCCGTCCCGACGGCCGGGTCACCGTGTTCGGCACGGCCCGCGAGGGCATCCGCGCCTGGGACGTGGTCGGCGACCGGTCCGGCCCGCCGCGCACGATCGCGGCGGATCACCCGGTCGGGCCGCCCGCCGCGTCGGTGGGCGCCGACGGCCGGGTCACGGTCGGCTACCGGCGGGCCGGGACGGCGGAGATCGCGGGCACGACCGAGGCGGGCCCCGACGCGTGGGTTCCCACGGCCACGCGCACGGCCGGGGCCGGCTACGAGCCGCTGTGGCAACTGCCCCGCCCCGACGGCACGCTGCTCACCTCGACCCGGGACGCCGAGGGCCGTCCGGTGGTGCTCGGCGCGACCCCCACGCCGCTCGTGCTCGACGACCGCCCGACCCCGACCGGCCCGACCACCACCCTCGACGGCACGGGCCGACCGCTCGCCCTGTGGCTCGACCCGACCGCCACCCTGCACACCGCCCGCCTGCCCTGAAGCCCCGGCACCCGAGCCCCCGCGCCCCGAGGCCGCCACCCGCCCGCCCCGCGCCCGCGCGGTCCGCACACGCGAACGGCGGGCATCCCCCGCGAAGGGGACGCCCGCCGTTCGGCGCGGGAGTGCGGTGGATCAGACGTTCACGCCGTGGCTGCGCAGCCACGTCATCGGGTTGACCGCGGAGCCGTAGTTCGGCGTGGTGCGGACCTCGAAGTGCAGGTGCGGGCCGGTGACGTTGCCGGTCGCGCCGGAGAGCGCGATCTTCTGGCCGGTCTGCACCTTCATCCCGGCCTTGACCGAGATCGAGGACAGGTGCGCGTACTGGGTGTACTTGCCGTCCGCGTGCCGGATCACGACCTCGTTGCCGTACGCGCCGCCCCAGCCGGCCGAGACGACCGTGCCGGAGGTGACCGCGCGCACCGTGGTGCCGGTCGAGACGGCGAAGTCCTGGCCGGTGTGGTGGCCGCTGGACCAGCGCGACCCGCCCGAGCCGAAGCTCGCGGTCAGGGTGGCGCCGGAGACCGGGGCGACATACGAACCGGAGGCCTGCTCGGAGCCCTTGGCCGAGGAGTCGGCCTTGGTGCTCTCGGTCTTGACCGTGGTCTTCGGCGCGGCGGCCGGCTTGACCTCGGTCTTGGCCTCGGCCTTGGGCGTCTCCGCCTTCGGCGCCTCGGCCTTGGGCTCGTCCTTGGTTTCGGTCCCGGTCTCGGCGGCCGGCGCGGCCTTGCCGTCGACCGTCAGCTGCTGGCCCGGGAAGATCAGGTCCGGGTTCTCGCCGACCACGCTCTTGTTGGCCTCGTACAGCTTCGGCCAACCGCCGGGCACGTTCCGGGCGTTCGCGATCTGCGACAGCGTGTCGCCGGCGACCACGACGTAGGAGCCGCCGGCCGCGTCCGTCTTGGCGGTCGTCTCGGCCTTGGGCGCCTCGGTCTTGGGAGTCTCGTCCTTGGGCGCCTCGGTCTTCGGCGCCTCGCTCTTGACCTCGATCTTCGGCTTGGCGGTCTCGGTCTTCGGCGCCGGCTTGGCGCTCTCCGTCTTCGGGGCCGTCTTCGGCGCGGTCTTGCCGCCCGCCGAGCCCGTGTCGAGGTCCGGAGCGGCACCGCCGCGGGTCAGGCCCGCCTTGACCGAGCAGACCGGCCAGGCGCCGGGGCCCTGGCTCTTGAGCACCTTCTCGGCGATCGCGATCTGCTGGCTCTTGGTCGCCTGGTCGGCGCGCGCGGCGTACTGCGAGCCGCCGAACTCGTTCCAGGTGCTCTGGGTGAACTGGAGGCCGCCGTAGAAGCCATTACCGGTGTTGATCTTCCAGTTGCCCGTGCTCTCGCACTGGGCGACCTTGTCCCAGGTGCTCACGGACGCGGCCTGAGCCGTGCCCGCCCCGATGATCGGCATGGCGACGCCGACACCGGCGACGCCGGCCGCGGCGATCAGACGCGTGGTCCTGCTGGTGCTGCGACGGCGATGACGCCCGGTTCCGGACAGCATGGCTGGATCCTCTCCCACGCCTACGAGGTGAGCTGTCGGATTCGGGCCGGAGATCGATAGCCCGGCCACGTCCCGAAGAACGTGGCTTCACCCCAAGCCGTTCACGGCCGCCGACCGTCTCGATCGGTGCCGTGCGCGGCGGTTCACCTGTGGTTCCCCCGCTCCTGTCGTGTGGTGCTCGTCAGCCTCCCGAACGGCCGGCGACAGGATTCGGCGTACCGGCGATCGGGGTCCGTGTGGGATACGGACGGATCGAACGCTAAGCAGGCCCCGCCGAAGATCACAAGTCTGTGTCGGATAGAAGCCGATTATCCGTTTTGCGGTTGAGCGCAATGTAGATGATCCCTTACGGAAAGGACCGGAGTTGGCGTTCCGTGGTGGATTCGGCCGGATCGGGTGACGAAGAACCTTGATCGAGCCTCGCATGGATCACCCGGGAATGATCACCGAAGTCCCGTTCGTCACAGGCGCATCGCGCGCCTCGGGTCCGGAGTGGCGTCGTTACCCATCGGCGCGCCCGTCCGCACCCGAAGGCGGAGTGATTCGGCCCACAGGACAAAAGCCCCAAGTCCGATTCATCCCGGCGCACTTCACCCCACGCACTCCCCACGACGCCGACGCGCCGGCAGACGTCGCATCGAGGCGTTCGGAGCACACGAAAGCACTCGGGGTGATTCGGGAGCACCGGACGCGCGGCACACGTTCGGCCGGCCCGGCGCTCACCACGTGGCGCGTCCCGCGCCCGTCACCCGCGCCGCGCCCGCCACCCCGCCCACGCGCTCTCCACCATGTCGGAGACGTCCAGGCGGGCCTTCCAGCCCAGTTCGGCCGCGATCCGCTCGGCGCTCGCGACCACCCTGGCCGGGTCGCCGGCGCGCCGGGGCAGCGTCTGGGGTGCGAACTCGCGCAAACCGGTGACCTCGCGGATGAGTTCGACCATCTCGCGGACCGAGGTACCCCGACCGCGGCCGACGTTGAGCACCAGGCGTGTGTCCGGGTCGGCGGCGAGCCGGCGGGCGGCGGCCACGTGCGCCTCGGCCAGGTCCACCACGTGGATGAAGTCGCGCACGCAGGTGCCGTCGGGGGTGTCGTAGTCGTCCCCGTAGATCACCGGCGCCCGGCCGGCCGTCAACTTCTCCAGCACCATCGGCACGAGGTTGGACACGCCCGCGTCCGCCAGCTCCGGCGCGCCGGCGCCCGCGACGTTGAAGTAGCGCAGGCAGGCGTAGGAGATCCCGTGCGCCCGCGCCGTGGCCGCGATCAGCCACTCGCCGACCAGCTTGCTCTCGCCGTAGGGGTTGATCGGCAGACACGGGGTGTCCTCGTCGACCAGGTCCACGTCGGGCATGCCGTAGACGGCGGCGCTGGAGGAGAACACGATCCGGGGCACACCGGCCGCGACCATCGCCGCGAGCAGGGTCCGCAGACCCTCCACGTTCTCCTCGTAGTAATAGAGGGGACGCGCGACCGACTCGGGCACCTGCTTCTTGCCCGCGATGTGCACCACGCCGTCGAAGGTGTGCGCGCCGAACAGCTCGTCGAGCAGCGCCCGGTCCAGCACGGAGCCGATCACCACCGGGATCGTGTCCGGCACCAGCTCGCGGACCCCGGAGGAGAGGTCGTCGACCACGACGACCTCGTCCCCGGCCGCGACGAGCCCACGTACGACATGCGTTCCGATGTATCCGGCACCGCCGGTGACAAGCCACTTCATGTCGAGACCCTAACCGGATGGACCGCTTCGGGGTCGTTTCGCCCGTGCCTCCCCGCCGTCGGGACGGGCCGAGGGCCCCCGACGGGACGTGTCGTGTCCCGCCGAGGGCCCTCGGTGTGTCGCGGTATCGCGTGGTGTCGTGCGGTCAGCGCTTGGTGTGCCGCTCGACGCCCGAACCGGCCTGCGGACCGGTGCCGCTCGCCGGGCCGTTCACGGCCGGGTTGCCGGGCTTGTCCGCCGGCGCGGCGCGCAGCGCCTTGCCCGCGGGCGCCTCGACGCCGTTGTACATCGGTACGTAGGTGTACTGACCGGGGAGCCCGATCTGGTTGCCGGCCTGGTCCACGATCGGCGCGTTGAGCGCCGACTCGCCGCCGACCAGGACCACCGAGGAGAGCGAGGCGCCGTTGTCGTAGAGGTACCAGGAGCTGGCCGGAGCCAGGCTGTCCTCGTCGGTGAGCAGGATGGGGCCGAGCCCGGCCATCATCGCGCCGCCGGTGAGGGCGTCCTGCCAGGTCGTGGTGGTGGCCAGACCAGCGGTGCGCGGGGCGGCGAACCAGAACCGGCCGAGCTTGGCCGCGGTGTCGGCCGCGGTGTTCCCGGCGACCGCGTAGTACTCCGCGCCGTCCGGCCAGGACGGCAGGTTCGCCGACAGCAGCGCGCGGTCGGCCGGCCCGCCGACGGTGATCACGTTGGTGGTGGCGGGGTTGATCGCGTTGAGGTACGCCTCGGTGGCGGCGGGCATGTTGTCGCCCGCGCTGTAGACGACGACGCTGTCCTTGGTGCCGCCGGCCGCGGCGCCCGCCGAGAGGCCGTCGTAGTAGTCCTCACCGGTGACCACGAACACGTTCTTCGGGGCCGGGTTGGTCTCGCGGGCGATCGCGATCCCGGTGTCGTACATGGTGGCACCGGCAAGCCGCTTGGGCGTGAAGCCCCACTGCCGCAGATCGTCCTCGTAGTTGGTGCTCAGCGCGTTGATCCCGCCGAGGATGTAGACGCTGGAGCCGGGACGCAGGGTGCGCGTCAGCTCCTCGTACAGACTGCCCGGTCCGCCCCAACTGCCGAGCAGCAGCGGACCGTTCTTGGCGCCCGCGAGGGCCGCGCCGGACAGGCCGTCGTAGAAGTAGTCCGCCCGGCTGATGACCGCCGAGTCGGCCTGCCGCAGCCCCGAGGAGGTGTCGCCGACCGAGGCCCACTTGAACTTCGAGTTGGCGACCGCGGTGTCGTGGGCGGTGTCGCCCCAGACCCGATAGACGCCCTCCTTGCGCAGGGGCTGCCAGGAGGCCTGCCAGAAGTTCGCGGCGACCCGCTTCGCGTTGTCGCCGTTCTTGTCCATCACCCAGGTGTCGCGGCCCTTGCCGTAGACGATCCTGGCACCCGACGGAGAGAAGGTGGGCAGCGAGATGGAGTCGTCGGTGTCGGCGCTGAGCTGCTTGGGCTGACCACCGGTCGTGTCCACGCTGTACAACCGGGGCGTGTTGGCCACGACACGGATGAAGACGACCGTCTTGCCGTCGGGCGAGATGTCGGGGGCGCCCGCGTTGTCGGCGATCTTGGCGGTCGCGCCGTTCGTCGCGTTGTACGACCAGACCGAGGTGTCCGTGCCGCACCCGCGTCGGAAGACGTACATCCACTGCGAGTTCGCCGACACGTAGCTGTCGCAGGAGGCCTGCCCCTCGAACGCCGGCACCGGGGTGCCGTTGCCGTCCGAGAGCACCCGATACGCCTGGGGCGCGGCGCCGTTGAGGGACGCGGTGAAGTGGATGTAGCGCCCGTCGGGCGAGAACCGAGGCATCACGACCTGCTGGGCGGAGGCCCCGGTGAGTTCGATCGGGTGGGCCCCACCGACCCGGGCGACCTGGAGCCGGTCGCCTCGGACGAACGTCACGTGACTGCCGTCGGGCGAGTACGACGGGAACAGGCCGTCACCGAGACCGAGATCGACCGAGGTGCCGTCGGTCCGACGGGCTTCGAGGTGATTCGTGGATGTCGTGGTGCCGGCGATGACGCCGTCCCCACCGCTGAGCGCGGCCTGGGCGGACGTCGGTACCAGCGCCACCAGCATGCCGCCGGCGAGCGCGCTCGCCGACAGCAGTGCCATGGAACCGCGGAGCGTGCGGATCTTCAAAAAAGGTCCTCCCGAGGAGGGTGGTCCGACATCTCCACGCGGGTACTTCCGGCGGGGACACGAGTTCCGCGCGTGGTGTGGTCGAGTCGGATCACCAACGATGGAACGACGAATCCGGGCCGGGTACCCCCCCGCGGCATCGGGTCGTCGTCGCGCAGACACTATCGCCGCGCGACGACACCCACCAGACGTTTAGACGGGCCCCGACGCCCACCTCTTCGCGCTCCCACCGGGAGGGCGACTACGGGGAAACCTCGCCCAACGACTCGGTGAATCGCCGGCATTGCCCGTAGTCGGGCAGCAACCCGTCGCGCAGGGCCTCGGCCAGCGTGGGCGCGGCCAGATCCCGCTCGGACAACTGCGCGGCGCCCACCGTCGGCCAGGCGATGGCCAGGTCCGGGTCGAGCGGGTGCACGGCGTGCTCGCGCGTGGGCGCGTAGGTCTCCGAGCACAGGTAGCTGAGCGTCGCGTCGTCGGTCAACGCGCAGAAGCCGTGTCCCAGGCCCTCGGAGATGTACACCGCCTGCCGCTCGGTGTCGTCCAGCCGGACGCCCTCCCAGGTGCCGAACGTCGGCGAGCCGACGCGCAGGTCGACCACCACGTCCAGGACCGCGCCGCGTACGCAGGTCACGTACTTCGCCTGCCCCGGGGGCACGTCCGCGAAGTGGATCCCGCGCACCACGTCGCGCGCCGACACCGACATGTTGGCCTGCGCGAGCCGGAGCGGGTGTCCCACCTCCTCGGACAGCAGATCGAAGCGGTACCACTCCATGAACATGCCGCGGGGGTCCCCGTGTTGCCGGAAGTTGATCTCCCAGGCGCCCTCGATCGAGAGGGGGCGGAACTTCATCTGTCGTGTCCTTGTCCGGCGGACCCGGGCGGCCGGGTCCGGATGGGTTGACATGGGTGGAGCGTGAAGGAACGCGGTGGCCGTCGGCGACCCGCGTCGAGCCGGGCCGGTCGCCGGCGCCTCAGGCGGGGTCCGGCAGCGGCGCGATGCCGCCGCCGTAGGCGAGCAGGTCGATCAGATACTTGCCGTAGCCGCTCTTGAGCAGCGGTTGCGCGAGCGCGGCCAACTGCGCGTCGTCGATGAAGCCGGCCCGCCAGGCCGCCTCCTCGATGCAGCCGATCTTGAGCCCCTGCCGCTCCTCGATGACCCGGACGAACTCCGCCGCGTGCACCAGGGAGGAGAAGGTGCCGGTGTCCAGCCACGCGGTGCCCCGGTCCAGCACGCTCACCATCAGCTCGCCGCGCTCCAGGTAGGCCGCGTTGACCCCGGTGATCTCCAGCTCGCCGCGATCGCTCGGCTTGAGCGCCTTGGCGATCTCGACCACCCGCGCGTCGTAGAAGTACAACCCGGGCACCGCGTAGCGCGACTTCGGCTGGGTGGGCTTCTCCTCGATCGAGCGGACCACACCCTCGGCGTCGAACTCGACCACGCCGTACGCCTTGGGGTCGGCGACCGGGTAGGCGAAGACCCGACCGCCGACCGGGTCCGCCCCCTGGCGCAGCTGCCGGCCCAGACCCACACCGTGGAAGATGTTGTCGCCCAGGATCAGCGCCACCGGCTCGCCGCCGATGAACTCCTCGCCCAGCAGGAACGCCTGGGCGATGCCGTCGGGGCTGGCCTGCTCGACGTATTCGAGCCGCATGCCGATCCGCGAGCCGTCGCCGAGCAGGCGGCGGAACTGGGGCTGGTCCTCGGGGGTCGTGATGACCAGCACCTCACGGATGCCGGCCATGATCAACGTCGACAGCGGATAGTAGATCATCGGCTTGTCGAAGACCGGCATCAGTTGCTTCGATACCGCTTGGGTGATGGGCCAGAGTCGGGAGCCGGTGCCGCCCGCGAGAAGGATGCCGCGCATGCGAACACCATAGGCTCTGCGCGTCCGGGGATCGGTAGACTCCCGTGTCCATGAGGATCCTGATCACCGGTGGAGCCGGATTCATCGGCTCCGAGTTCGTTCGAAATCTGTTGTCCGGTGACGCAACCTCGCAGGACAAACCCCGGGTGACCATCCTGGACAAGCTCACCTACTCGGGCAACGTGGCGAATCTGGCGTCCGTGGCCGCCGACCCGCTCTACACGTTCGTCGAGGGCGACATCTGCGACGCCGACCTGGTGGACCAGCTGATGCCCGGACACGACGTCGTGGTGCACTTCGCCGCCGAGTCGCACGTCGACCGCTCGATCGCGGGCTCGGGACCGTTCGTGGTCACCAACGTGCTGGGCACCCAGGTGTTGCTCGACGCCGCCCGCAAGCACGGCGTCGGCCGCTTCGTGCACGTCTCGACCGACGAGGTCTACGGCTCGATCGAGATCGGCTCGTGGACCGAGGACTGGCCGCTGGCGCCCAACTCCCCGTACTCGGCCAGCAAGGCCGCGTCCGACCTGCTGGCGCTGGCGTACCACCGCACGCACGGCATGGACGTCGTGGTCACCCGCTGCTCGAACAACTACGGTCACTTCCAGTTCCCGGAGAAGATGATCCCGCTGTTCGTGACGAACCTGCTCGACGGCAAGCGGGTGCCGCTGTACGGCGACGGCGGCAACATCCGGGACTGGCTGCACGTCTCGGACCACTGCCGGGGCATCGACCTGGTGATGCGCTCCGGGCGGCCCGGCGAGGTCTACCACATCGGTGGTGGCACCGAGGTCACCAACAAGGAACTGACGGGCCGTCTGCTCGCCGCGTGCGGCGCCGACTGGGACAGCGTCGACCATGTCGAGGACCGCAAGGGCCACGATCGGCGCTACTCGCTGAGCATCGACAAGCTGCGCGACGAGCTTGGCTACACTCCACGCGTGTCCTTTGAAGAAGGTCTCGAATCGACCGTCGCGTGGTACCGCGACAACCGTGCGTGGTGGGAGCCACTGCAGCTCAAGGCGGCGCTTTGACCACCTCGGTCGACGGCCGGCGCTGGCTCGTCACCGGAGCACACGGAATGCTCGGACGCGATCTGCTCGCCGTCCTGGACGAGGTCCCCGGCGCGGTGGTCACCGCCGTCGCCCGCAAGGACCTCGACATCACCGACGCCGCCGCGGTCCTGGCCGCGACGGCCGGACACGACATCGTCGTCAACGCCGCGGCGTGGACCGATGTGGACGGCGCGGAGACGGCCGAGCCGGCCGCGACCGAGGTCAACGGCACCGCGGTGGGTCACCTGGCCCGGGCCTGCGCCGTACACGGCGCACGGCTGATCCAGATCTCCACCGACTACGTCTTCGGCGGCGACGGCACCGCGCCGTATCCCGAGGACGCGCCCACCGCACCGCTGAACGCGTACGGACGGGGCAAGCTGGTCGGCGAGCAACTCGTCGCCGACGTGCTGCCCACCGACGGCTACATCGTCCGCACCGCGTGGCTGTACGGCGAACACGGGCGGAATTTCGTCTCCACCATGCTGACACTGGCGGCCGACCGCGACACCCTGGACGTCGTCGACGATCAACTCGGTCAGCCGACCTGGTCGGCCGCGCTGGCGGAGCGGGTGGTCCGCCTCGGCGAGGCCGCGCTGTCCGGCCGCGCGCCGGCGGGGATCTATCACGGCACGGCTTCGGGGCAGGCGACCTGGTACGACCTCGCGCGAGCCACATTCGCCGGGGCGGGGCTGGACGCCGACCGCGTTCGTCCGACAACATCCGAGAACTTCACGCGCCCCGCCAAGCGTCCTTCCTACAGTGTGCTCGCCCACGACCGGTGGGCCGATGCCGGACTGCCGCCCATGGCCGACTGGCGGGACATGCTTGCACAGGCATTGGATCGCCCGGGGTTCGTCGCCCTGCGGCCCGACTGATCAAAAATCGAGCGTGTCATGAAACTTACGATTGTCACCGCGATTGCCGGCTTGCTGGTGGTCGTCGTCATCCTTGAACTGCTGAGGCGACGCCAACTGCGTGAAAAGTACGCGGTGTTGTGGCTCGTCGTCGGCTTGATCGTGGTACCGCTCGGCGCGTTCCCGAAGATGCTCGACTCGGTGGCCACCACCGCGGGTGTGCGATCGGGTGTCAGCCTCGTCCTCTTCCTCGGCTTCGTCTTCCTGCTCCTCGTGTGTATTCACCTGAGCTGGGAATCGAGTCGGTTGGAGGAGGAAACCCGTTCGCTCGCCGAAGAGGTGGCCCTGATCCGGACCCAACTGGCCGAGCAGGAACGCACGGCAGCCATCGCCCTCATCCGTACCGAGTCGGCCGAGCGGGAACGCGCAAATGATTAACAACAAGCGGGTCCTGATCATCATCCCCGCGTGGAACGAGTCCGCGTCGATCGCGGACGTGATCCGCGAGGTCCGCGGCGAACTGCCCGAGGTCGACCTCCTCGTCGTCGACGACGGCTCGACCGACGACACCGCGAAGGTCGCCCGCGCGGCCGGCGCCACGGTGTCCCGACTGCCGTACAACCTCGGCGTCGGCGGCGCGATGCGGCTGGGCTATCGCTACGCGTACGAGAACGACTACGACGTGGCGATCCAGATCGACGCGGACGGTCAGCACGACCCCCGCTACGTCCCCAAGCTGGTGGATCACCTCGACGAGGCGTCGCTGGTCATCGGCGCGCGCTTCGCCGGCGAGGGCGACTACACCGTGCGCGGCCCGCGCAAGTGGACCATGGTCATGCTCTCGGGCGTGTTGTCGAGGATGGCCAAGACCAAGCTCACCGACACCACGTCGGGCTTTCGCGCCTGCAACCGCGACATCATCCGGCTGTTCGCCGAGTGGTATCCGGTCGAGTACCTGGGCGACACGGTCGAGACCACGGTCCGGGTGATCCGCCTCAAGCACAAGGTGATGCAGGTCCCCGTGGCGATGCGGGCCCGCCAGGCCGGCACGCCCAGCCATTCCCCCGCCAAGGCGATGATCTACCTCGGCCGCGCGTTCATCACCCTGCTGCTGGCGATCGCCCGCCGATGAAGACGCTGCTGCTGCGGGCGATCCGCGCGCTGCCCCAGGGCACCCTCCTCGTGGGCGCCGGCATGGTCGTCCTCGGTGGCGCTTCCTATGTACATCTGGCGATCGCGGGCCACTCGCTGAACCCGGACGACATGTCCGGGGTCTCGGTGTTGTGGACCATCATCTTCTCGATCGGGCTCGGCCTGTTCTTCCCGGTCGAACAGGAGATCACCAGGATCGTCGCCGCCCGGGCCGCCGAGGGCTCGGGCACCGCGCCGGTACTGCGGCGCGGCGCGGTGCTGGCCGGCGGGCTGCTGCTCGCCGTGCTGGTGCTGCTCGCCGCCGCGTCCGGCCCGATGGCCGATCGGCTCTTCGACGGCGACCGGCGGCTACTGGTGGCGCTGGGCGGCGCGTTCGTCGGTCTGGCCGTGGTCTCGGTCACCCGCGGCGTGCTCGCCGGACACGGCGCGTTCACCGCCTACGGCACGCAGCTGGCCCTGGACGGCGGGCTGCGGATCGTGTTCGCGATCGCGCTCGGCGCGGCCGGCAGCCACTCGCCGCTGTTGTTCTCGCTGATCCTGACCGTCGCCCCGATCCTGGCCACGCTGGCCACGCTGCGGCCGGTGCTGCGCGCCGCCCGGCCCGGCACGGTGCTCGCGTGGCGGGAGTTGTACCGCGGCCTCGGCCTGCTGATCGTCTCGACCCTGCTCGCGCAGCTGATGGTCAACACCGCGGTGCTCAGCGTCAAGCTGCTCGAACCCGAGCAGACCGCGCTGGTCACCGCGCTGCTCAGCGCGCTGATCCTGGCCCGGGTGCCGCTGTTCGTCTTCGGCTCGCTCCAGGCGTCGTTGTTGCCGGGCCTGTCCCGGACCTTCACCGACGGCGATCGTGGCGCCTTCCGCGGTCTGATCACCCGGGCCTGCCTCGTGGTGAGCGCGCTGGGCGTGGCCGGCGGGCTGGGCGCCACGGTGCTCGGCCCGTGGATCATCCGGGTGTTCTTCAACGCCCCGAAGGACGTCCTGGGCCCGCTGGACTTCGCGTGGTTCTCGGCGGGCACGCTGTGTTACATGCTGGCCATGGTGCTGGGCCAGGGCGTGATGGCGATGAACCGCCATCGGGCCCAACTCGTCGCCTGGATCGGTGGCACCGCGGTGCTGGTGGCCATCACCTGCCTGCCCGGGGACATCCGGGTCCGGGTGGAGATCGCCTTCGCCGCGGCCACCGCCGCCACCGCGCTGCTGATGGCGGTGATGTTGCGGTCCGGTGCTCGGCGCTTTCCGGCGCCGGCGCGCACCGCGTCGCCGGTGCGGCCGGTGGCGAACCCCGTCGGGGGCGCGCCGCGGGGTGAGTAGGATCGATCGCGTCGTGTGGGTGGCCTACGAGGACGTCTCGTGCCCGTTGGGATCGATAGCCGGGAGTTCAGGGTGCGCGAGTGCGCCGATGGCCCTTCTGAAACCGTCCGTCTCGCCGAGACGACACTCGAGGGAGGGGCCGACGAACGGCAGGTCCACACGATCGACGTGATGATGCCGTACTACGGCGACGTGGGGCTGATGCAGCACGCGGTGCGCAGCGTGCTCGCGCAGACCGACCGCAACTGGCGGCTGACCGTGGTGGACGACGGTCGGGAGAAGGGCGTGCCGGAATGGTTCGCCGCCCTCGACGACGACCGGATCGTCTACCTGCGCAACGAGAAGAACCTCGGCGTCACCGGCAACTTCCGCAAGTGCGTGGAACTCGCCGAGCAGGACCACATGGTCATGATGGGCTGCGACGACGTCTTCCTGCCGAACTACATCGCCACCATCCGCGACGTGCTGCGGCGCTACCCCGAGGCGGGCATGGTCCAGCCCGGCGTACAGGTCATCGACGGCCGGGGGTTGCCCACCAAGACCCTGGTCGACCAGACCAAGCGGCGGTTGTACGCGCCGAAGATCGAGGGCAGCCGGCGCCTGGGCGGCGAACGCCTGGCGGTCAGCCTGCTGCGCGGCAACTGGCTCTACTTCCCGTCGGTGTGCTGGCGCACCGAGGCGGTCAAGGCGATCAACTTCCGCGAGGACCTGCACGTGATCCAGGATCTCGCGCTGGTCCTGGACCTGTTGCAGCGCGGCGAGGACCTGGTGGCGACCGACGCGGTCTGCTTCCAGTATCGCCGGCACGCGGTCAGCGAGTCGGCCCTCCAGGCGTTCGACGGGCGCCGGTTCGTCGAGGAGCGGGGCTTCTTCCTGGACGTCGCGGAGCGCATGGAGCGGCACGGCTGGCACGAGGCGGCCCGGGTCGCCCGCAAGCACATGTCGTCCCGGCTGCACGCGCTCACGATGATGCCGATGATGGTGCGCAGTGGTAACCGCGAGGGTGTGCGCAAGTTGGCCCGGCACACCTTCGGTTCGGCCCGCCACACCGCGTGACGGGCCGAACTCGCGCGTGGGTCGCGGCCGTTCAGCCGGTCGCGACCTCGCGGGGCAGGTCCCGGTCCCGGGTGACCGTCCAGCAGTAGGCGATCATCGCGGCGCCGCCGAGGAGCGCGAACACCACCGGTACCACCGAGCCGACCTGCGGATGCCACGGGCCCGCGAACGCGTTCAGGGTCATCCCGCGCGGAGTGCTCGTCCAGCCGTGCTGCCACCGGATCATGGTGAACCACAGGAACACCAACTGGAGCGGCATCAGCACGATCGCGAAGGTCCGGATCAGCGTGGCGTCGCGCCGGGCCCCGAACACCTCGCGGCGCGAGAGCGCGAACGCGGCCAGGATCGGGACCCCGACGGCGATCGGCAGCATGTAGCGGCCCTGCGCCACGAAGCCGTACTTGTTCACGCCCATCGCGTCGGTCAGCGTGGGGAATCCGAAGACCACGGCCACCAGGACGAACATCCGCCAGCGGTCGGTCCAGGAGCCGAACGCGAGGCCGGCGACCACCAGCACGCCCAGCACCATGTACCACACCGTGTAGGCCGGTTGCGGCGCGGACATGTCCAGCCACGAGGTGACGCCCACCATCTCCTTGAGGTAGTTGCCCGATCGTCCGATGATCTCGAAGCGCACCGCCTGGCGGAAGGTGATGTGGGTGTGGTCGCCCACGCTGCCGAGCTGGCTCGCCTTCATCCCCACCGTCCACGCGGCACCGGCGACGGCGGCGAGTACGATCGCGCCGCCCGCCCACAGGGCGGGCTTCGAGCGGCGCAGCGACTTCAGCAGCGTGCGGCGGGTCGGGATCACCAGGGTGGCCAGCGCCACCACCAGCCACAGCGGGCCCACCGACCGCAGCGTGCACAGGATCACTCCCGAGATCCCGGCCACCACCAGCGCCGATCGCCGCAGTTTCGCGCCCGGTTCCAGGAGCAGTGGCACCAGCGCGCAGAACAGCGCGGTGCCCGCCGCGATTTCGAGCGCGTTGGGGTTGATCGCGCCCGACAGGTGCAGGGTCATCGGGGTGGTGGCCGCCAGCACGCCCGCGAGCAGCAGTCGGTGCCGGGTCCAGTGCACGACGCTGTAGGCGGCGGTGGCCAGCAGCGCCGCGACCATCGTGGTGCTGATCAGTCGGGCGAGCAGGATGCCGGTCCAGTCCGGCGACACCCGCAGCGGCCAGCCGACCGCGGCGTAGTAGACCGGGTTGTAGCGGCCGGCCCGGGTCGCGGTGCGCTCCAGGCTCTTGTCGCCGCCGGGCTCTCGGGCGCAGGAGGCGGGCTGCTCCTCCTTGAACGCCCAGCAGTTCTTGCGGACCAGGCTGCGCGGCACGTTCTGGAAGGCGCCGGTGCCGGTGTCGGCGTCGGTGGGGGTGGGGGCGAACTCGCCCTGCGCGACCCCCGCCGCCCGGATGATGTGCTGCATCTCGTCCGGGGTGCCGTCGTATGGTGCGGCCAGCGCCCAGGCACTGCCCAGGAGAAGGAAGCCCACGAAGGCGAGCAGCCAATGCCGGACGGGTCCCGACAAGCGCCGGGAGACGGTCGACCTTCGTTCGTGGTGGGGGTCCTGCGTCGGTCCCGGGGTGTGCACCGGGGCGGCATCGGTTGTCACGGCAAGACCTTACCTGTTGGTCTGCGGGCGGAGTTTCGACGGGCGTAGAGGTCTCTATACTCTGGCTTCGTGACAGCTACCGAGCGTTCCACCGAGGGCAACACCCCTGAGCCGCAGAGCCGGTGGGCCGCTCTGTTGACCCATAGTCTTCCTCGGTTCCTGGTCTCGGGCGCCGCGAGTGTCGTGATCGACATGGGGCTGCTGTATCTCCTGCACGGGATATGGGGTCTTTGGCTGCCGGCGGCCACGTTCCTGGCCACCGCGACCTCCTTCGCGGTCAACTTCACGATGAACCGCTTCTGGTCCTTCGGCAGCACGGTCTCCCCGGTCGGCGGCCAGATGGTGCGCTACCTCATCCTGGCCGGGGTCAACTGGGCGATCACGGTGGTCTTCGTGAGCGTGCTGGCCTGGATGGGCGTGTTCTACATGGTGGCGAAGCTGGTCACGGTCGTCTTCAACGCCGTGGTCAACTACTTCGCGTACCGCATGTGGGTCTTCCGCGGCAAGCCGCAGGACGTGCCGGTGGCCTGAGCGTCGCCGCCCCCGGCTCCGGGGGCCGAAGTCCGAGTCCGCGTCCGAAGCCGGCCACCGACGTCCGTCGGTGGCCGGCTTCGTGGTCGTGGCGGTCGGTGCGAATCGACTACTCGACCGGGTCGATCAGCACCACCTGCAGGCCGAGCTTGGGGTCGCTCGCGGCGAACTGACGCAGATCCCTGGCGAGCCAGGCGCTGGTGACCACCACGCGCAGCGGCTTGGGGCTGTCGGCGATGACCTTCTCCAGCTCCTTGAGGGTGTCCACGCGTTCGCGAGCGTTGAGTTCGTTGTACGAGGCGAGTCCGCGCAACCACTGGATGCCGAAGACGGTCTTGATCTGTCCGCCGAGCTCGCGCCGCAGGATCGAGTCGAGGAAGGTGACCCGCCAGTTGTCGGTGCTGCTGTCGGTGAACAGGTAGAGCGTCGAGGGGCCCTTGGCCAGCAGCCCCTGGGACTGCAGCTTGCGGGCGACCACGCCGATGTCCTGGCGGTAGACCCCGTGTGCCCAGGCGGCGGAGTAGGGCGTGTCCGGGGCGGTGGCGTTGGCCCGGGCGTTGATCTTGCCGAATTGCACGGCGCCCGCGAGCGTGACACCGGCCACGACCGCCGCGACGATCGGCACCGCGCGGGCGAGCGGGCGCAGCCGGGGCGGGGCGGGGATCGGCGCGAGGTTGGGCCGCAGCAGCAGGCCGATCGCCCCGATGCCGACCAGACCGAGGCCGTACAGGCCCTGGACGGCCTTCTCGTAGTAGTACGAGGTCTCCCCGAGGGTGTGCACCTGGTAGGCGCCGAACGCCGCCACACCGACCGCGGCGAGCACGATCTGCGCCGACATCGCGCGCCACACCGGCGACCGCCGGCCGGCGCGGGTGAGCAGGGAGGCGAGCACGAGCACGACGCACACGATGACGAGGTTGCGGCTCATCGGGTAGATGCCGCCGGCTGCTTGGAGCTGCTTGGTCTGGCTGAAGCCGGTGAGCTGCGGGCCGATGATCGGGATCAGCACGATCACGCCGGTGATCGCCGCGACGATCGAGGTGAACAGCAGCGCCTCGCGGACGCGCGACCAGTAGACGACCGCGGCGGCCAGGACCGCGCAGGCGGCGAGCACCACGAACAGGTTGTAGACGAAGGCCAGGGTGACCAGTCCCGCCGCGGCGACGAGAACCTGTTCGCGCACCTTCCCGGCGGGCCGCACCAGCACCGCCACCGTCATCACCAGCACGGCCACGCCGAGCGCGGCGGAGTCGTGGCCGAGGGTGAACACGGTGATCATCTGTCCGGTCGCCGCGAGCCCGCCGACCGTCGCGCACACCAGTGCGGTGCGCCAGCCGGCGAGGTTGGGTCCGGCGATCCAGCGGGCCGCCCAGACCAGGGCCAGGACCAGGAAGCCGTAGCCGAGGATGGTGTAGAGGAAGTACCGGTTGTACGCGGCTGGACCGGTGCCGGCGTCGGTGGTCGAGCGCAGGAACGTGTCGAGCACCGTGTACAGGAAGTGGGTCCCCGGCGGGTAGACCCGGGCCATCTCCGGGTCCATCGAGGTGCTCGCCTTGTCGGCGTGGAAGTAGGTGTAACCGCCGACCCGGTGGATCGCGTCGAACAGGGAGAAGTGGCTGGGCTTGTCCTCGGTCATCACGGTGATGGCCAGGCGCTGGGTCAGCGACTTGCCCGACAGCGGCTTGTACAGCTGGTACATGGCGTACAGGGCCGCGCCGGGGGCGATCAGGTCGGTCCAGGCCGCGCGGCGCGGCAGCACCGGCCGGCGGCCGGTGACCAGGGCCACCACGAGCGTCACCGACAGGAGGGTGCCCGACATCGCGAACGGGTTCAGGCCCCACGGCCAGACCGAGAACAGCAGCCCGGCGACGATGAATTCGCCCATCAGCAACAGTGCCGCGATCATCAGCCGGTCGAACAGCGCGACCCCCGCGCGCACCAGCGACGCGGTGCCCAGGAACAGCAGCAACAGCGACAACCAGTCGAGGCGGGCCACATGGAACAGCGCGGGCAGTGCCCAGGCGCCCACGAAGAGTCCCGCGAACATCGGCACGGCTTTGGAATTCGGCGGCCGGCCGGCACGCGGAGTCGGCACGGGCTCGGTCGGCCGCTCCTCCGTGTCCGATTTCAAGGTGCTGCTCATGAGGGCTCTCTCTCGCTGATTCCGTGCGTCGTCGCGGTCGCCGCCATGCCGGCGCCGGGGCGTGAGGGCGGGCTTCCGATACCTGGGGTCAATGCGGATCCTATGGAATCGTCGGAGGAGTCGAACGGTCGGCCGACGGGCGGGAGCGGGAACACGAATCGACCGGTTGGACGAGTCCGGCGGAGGAGGTCGTCGGTTTCGCCGTCCGCGCCCGGCGCGGATTCGGCGTGCGCACCCGAGTGCGATCGCCCGGACACGAGCGCGTGCGGGCCGGTGCGCCCGCGCGGATCGACCCTGGCATGGGGATTGTTCTCCCTGTTTACCGGACGGAATCGTCGGGTTCGCCCCGGATGGTCTCTCACGACATCCGCGATCTTCGAAGTCGACCGGATGTCGGTAAATCCGTTTGGCCGACAGGCGTGGGGAACCGAACCATCGGGGGACGGAGTCGGCCGCCGTCGGGCGCCACATACAATAGCGCTATCGCCTGTCCGGAAGGTGGCCGGCGCCCATGGATCCGATGCACGTCGCGTGAATCGAATCCTTTCGCCGGATCGTGGTATCCATGATCCGCCTGCGTGTGCGAAGGAACACTCACCGACGCCCCGACGGGATCTATTGAGAAGGGTCGACAATTCTCTCATATGGGAACAAACTCGGATTCCCGGCCGTCGGTTTCGCGCAGGGCGGTGCTCGCCTCGGGATGCGGCCTGGTCGCCGTCGTGGGTGTGGGCGGCGCCTATGAATTCTTTCGGGACGACGATCAGGGCGCGTCACATCCGGCGTCCCCGCCGCCTGCCTCCTCGGCGGAGCGGGTGCTCAATGTCGTCGCCCACCACGACGACGACCTGCTTTTCCTGAGCCCCGAACTCCTGGACAACCTGCGGGCCGGCGCCACGGTGCGCACCATATATTTCATGGCCTCGGATTATTCGAATTATCCGAAGTTCATGCAGGATCGGGAGATCGGCCTGCGCCGGGTCTATGCCGACGCGCTGGGCATGAAGCCGGGGCAGTGGAAGAAGCAGCCCTACGAGCACGGCGGCGTGCAGGCCACTTTGTGGACGCTCGGCGACCGGGTCTCGATGCTGGAGACCCGGATCCCGGACGGTTTCATGAAGACTCCGCTCGGCGCGAAGCGCATGTGGGGACTGTATTCCGAGAACATGCAGATCAAGACCCGTCCCGGGGACACGTTTCCGGTCCAGGAATTCAACCGGGACGCGCTGGTGGCGTTCCTGCGCGCGGTGCGCGACGAGGTCCGGCCCGATCGGGTCAACACCCTGGACCCGCTCGCCGACCTGCACGGCAGGCCCGAGCCCGAGGGCGGCTTCCACCAGGACCACGTGGCCGTGTCGCGGATGGTGATGTACGCGCTCGAGCAGGACACCGTGCCCACGCCCGTCCACTATTTCCGCGACTACACCATCGAGTCCGAGCCCGCGAACCTCACGCCGGCCGGGGTCGAGGCGAAGTCGAAGGCGTTTCGGACGTATACCGAATACGACCCGGACGCCAAGCGCAGCAAAGTGTACGGACCATGGCTGCGAAAGACCTACCAGGTGAACGAAGCATGGCGCGGGGATCTCGTCATTCCGCTGCCCGTGCCCGATCGCCGGGAAAAGGTCGCCGGTCGACCCTATGTCGGGACCGGCTATCGCATCGTCAATCGTGCGACCCGGCTCGAACTCGCCGTGCGGGCCGACGGCAAGAACGCGCCGTTGACCCTGACGCCGGCCAAGTCGACCCCGGGCAATGTCTTCAAACTGCTCGGTATCAGGTTCGGCTGGGGACTGGCGCCGATCGGCGGGGAGCTGATCGTCGGGATGCCCGATTCGGATAAGGAGGCCAATCACCCGGCGCGCCTGGTGGAACGCGCTCTCGACGCCGCCCAGGCGTTGCGCGTACACGGTGATGTCGCCGATGGATTCGAACTTCTCTTCGCGCATTCCGGTATGGCGTTGACCGCTTCCCGACAGGGCGGCGCGGACGTGGTCCAGGCGCCGAGCGACAAGAGTCCGTTGCAGAAATGGGATTTCATCCCGGTGTGAATTCGGTGCGGCGTGCCCCACTCGATACGCTGTGCCCAGCCCAGCCGTCATCTTCCGCAAGCCCTGAATGAGGATCCGTGACCGTCTCAGAGAGCGCGAGGACGAGCCTGTCGACGCCTGCACCGGCCGCGCCGCGCGGTGCGTCCCCGGTGGGCGGCGGGCGCCTGGCGATCGGTGTGCTCGTCGCACTGGCCCTGTCCTGGCTGATCCCGCTCGCGGCGTACGCCGCGCACGCCACCATCGTCCTGCCGTTCGTCTTCCTCGCGCTGGTCGCCTCGCTGCTGCGGGCCGGACGCACCGTCCTGGACCGCCTGGTGCTCGCGTTCGCGCTGACCGCGGGCGCGATGTGCGTGGCCGGCCTGCTCTTCTCGGCGTGGCCGTGGGGGCTGCACCCGGTGCCGGTCTCCGGGCTCGGCTTCAGCGTCCTGGTGCTGGTCGCCGCACTGCTGCGGCGCCGTCCCGAGCTGCCGCGCGTGGGCACCCTGCCCGACCTGCTCACCGTCGGGCTGACCGGGGTGATCACCTTCCTGACCCTGTGGCCCTACCTGGGCCGCGGTCTGGTCGGCAGGATCTCGCTGATCGCGGTCGCCGAGGACCTGGGCCGGCACTTCGCGCTCTACGACGGCATCCGCACCGCCGGCGGCTACACGTTCATGCACCGCCCCGACCTCAAGGCGGGCCTGACCGACGACCTCACCGCGTACCCGCAGGGCAGCCACTTCGCGATGGGCCTGTTCGACAACTTCTGGCGGGCGGGCACCGGGGCGGGCTCCGGCCAGGAGGCGATGAACCACTTCGTCTACTTCTACGCGGCCACCTTCGTCCTGATGATCTTCGCGGTCATGTGGTCGATGCGCTGGGTCGCCGGCACCGCGCTGTCCCCGTGGCGCTACCTCGTGCTCGCCTCGGCCGCCGCCGCCTACCTGTACTTCGGCGACGGCATGGCGATGTTCCTGCGCGGCTTCCCGAGCGAGTTCGCCGGGCTCGCGCTGCTGGCCCTCCTGGTCGCGGTGGTCGCCCGCCCGCTGTCGCGGTTGCGCGAGCAACTGTGCGTGCTCGCCTCGCTGACCATCGCGCTGTCGTTCACCTACTACCTGTTCCTGCCGCTGGCCGGGGCCATGCTCCTGGTCTGGCTGATCGGCTACCGCAAGCAGCTGCTGGAGCGCCGGCTGCTCACCGCGGTGGTCGCCGTGATCACCGCCGTGGGCGCGCTCATCGTGCCGGTGGTCAACTGGAAGTACGCGAGCAAGTCGGAGGCGGTCAACGCCGCGGGCGGGATCAGCCCCACCAACCGGCACCTGCTGATGCTGCTGGTCTTCCTGGTCGGACTCGGCCTGGCGTCCAGGTACGCGTGGCGGCACCCGGTACGCCGGCGGGTGATCCTGTGGATGCTCGGGGCCGTCGGGATAGTCGCGCTGATGTTCCTGTACCAGACCGCGGTGATCGGCGAGACCTCCTACTACTACGAGAAGCTGCTCCACCAGCTGTTCGTGGTTGCGCTGGTGTGCCTCGGCGCCACCTGGCTGGTGGTGCCGCGCCACCAGCCCGGATACTTCCGCCCGGGCCGGCGGCCGAGGCCGGCGTTCGCCAACGCGTGGACCGCCGTTCCGCTCGCCCTGGCGGTCACCGTGACCATCGCCTGCAACGCCAACCCCGACCGCTACGTGTGGCGCAAGCCGGGCAAGGACTACAGCTGGGGCGTCAGCTACTTCCTCAAGGGCATGGACCACCCCAAGCTCGCCCGGGCCGTGCTCGCCGCCGTCCAGGCCCAGCCCGATCCCGACGGCAAGGCCACCATCCTGCAGATGCGCAACGACTGGGAGGCCAACTACTACGGCACCCTGTGGGTCGACGTGATGCAGCGCAACCTCGGCGTCGCCTGGCCGGTCAAGCCGCCGCTGGGCACCCAGGAGAGCCCGGCGGCGCTCAAGGACCGGATCACCCGGCAGTTCCCGGGCACCCCGATCCGGGTGATGACCAACGACCCGGCCACCCTCGACACCGTGCAGCGGATCCGCCGGGACCGGCCGGAGCTGGGCCTGGACGTGCTGTTCAGCAACCCGACCCGATGCGGCTACCGCTTCGAGCCGGTGGCCGCGCCCGCGCCCGGCAAGGAGCCCGCCCCGGTCCCGGTGATCCCGTTCCCCGCGAACGGGTGCAAGTCCAAGGCCAAGTCCCCGGCCCCGGTACAGGTGCCGGTGACCAACCCGACGAACAACCCGGACAGGGAGTAGCACCATGGCCGAGCAGGTCCGGGTCGGCGTCGTGGTGATCGTCTACGACGACGCGGCCCTGTTGCCCGACGCGGTGCGCTCGGCGCTGGCCCAGGGCCCGGCGGTCACCGAGGTGACCATCGTCGACGACGCCTCCACCGACGCCTCGGCGGCCGTCGCCGATCGCCTGGCCGCCGAGGACCCCCGGGTCCGGGTGATCCGACGGAGCGTCAACAGCGGCGGCTGCGGCACCCCGCGCAACGACGGCGTCGACGCCTCACGGGCCGACTGGATCGTCTTCCTGGACAGCGACGACGTACTGCCGCCCGGCGCGGTGTCCGCGCTGGTGGACGCCGGCGTCCGGGAGGGGGCCGACGTGGTCGCCGGCCGGTGCGTACGCCGCGAGTTGCCGCGGGTGCGCGACGTGCAGTGGCAGCCGGACCTGTTCGCCCGCCCCGGCGTGTTCGACGGCCTGGCGGGCCGGCCGCGGACGTTGTGGGACACGCTCTCCGTCAACAAGGCGTACCGCCGCGCGTTCTTGATCGAGCACGACATCCGCTTCCCCGACGGCGCCGCGCACTACGAGGACTTCGTCTTCACCGCCCGGGTGTACGCGGCCGGGCCGCGCTTCGTGGTGATCACCGACGACGTCTACACCTGGCATGTGCGCCGCGCGGCGGGCGACCCGTCGATCTCGCTGCGCCGGGACCGGGTGCGCAACTGGCTCGACCGGCTGGACGCACACCGCCAGGTACTCGAAATCCTGGACCCCGTCCCGGAGTTGCGCCTCGCCGCGGAGACCAAGTTCGTCGACCACGACCTGCCGCTCTACCTGCGCGACCTGCACGCGCGCACCGAGGCGTATCGCGCCGAGTGGTGGTCCTCCACCCGTGCCCACCTGGCCGGGTTCGACCCGCGCGCGCTCGCCCTCGCCCGGCCCGCCGGGCGCTGGGCGGCGGCGGTGGTGCGCGCGCGGGAGGAGCCCGTCGACCTGATGCGGTTGTCCCGGCTCGCGGCCGACCCGCCCCGGCTCACCGGTCCGCTGCGCGAGCGCGACGGCGTGCCGGTGTGGGACGACCGCGCTCCCGCGGTCGAACTGGACGGCCTCGCCGCGATCCCGACCGCCGAACTGCCCGTCGAGGTACGGGCCACGGTGCACGCCGGCCGCCGCAGCGTGCTCGACGTGCGCGTGCGCGACCTGTACGAGCGCCTGCGTCCGGGGCGTCCGCACCGGATCGAGCTGGAACTGCGCGATCGACACGGCGAGGCCGTGCGGGTCGCCGGCGCCGGCACGGGCGTGCTCCACGAGGAACCGGTCGATCCCGACGGCGGCTCCTGGAGCACGACCATCGGCCTGGACAACACGCTGCTGTCCACGGGCGAGCCGTTCACCGTGTGGGACGTGTGGGCCGTGGTCCACCTGCGCGACGGCACCCACCTGGAGACCAAGGTCGCCGCCGGTGCCGGGCTCGGCCGCCGGGTCCAGCCGGACCTGCGGCACGGGCTCGCGCTCGCCCAGTTCTACGCCACCGCGAGCGGCTCGCTCGCGATCCGCTTCGCGGGCGGCGTGGGCGGGGTGCGCGAGGTGCTGGACGCCCGGATCCGGCGCCGCCGGACCTCACCCCGAGGCCCGGCGACCGATCCGGCTCAGCGATAGACGTAGACGAACAGCTGTTCCCAGCGCTCCAGGATCGCCTCGGGGGAGAACCGCAGGACGTCCGTCAGGCCCTGCTTGCCCAGCCGATCCCGCAGGCCCTGGTCGCTCATCAGCCGGTCGAGGCCGCGCGCGAACTCCTCGGTGTTCCCGCGCGGGATCAGCAGGCCGTTGCCGTCGTCGGCGATGATCTCGCGCACACCCGGCGCGCAGTCGAAGCCGACACTGGGCACACCCATCGCCATCGCCTCGAGCAGCGAGATCGGGAACCCCTCCGCCCGGGAGGACAGCGCGAACACCGCGGCGTCGGCCAACGCGCCCTCGATGTCCGAGGTGCGCCCGGGGAACTCCACGCTGTCGTGCACGCCCAGCGTCCAGGTCTGCGCCCGCAGCCGGGCGTCCTCGGGACCGGCGCCGTACAGCCGCAGCGTCCAGTCCGGATGCCGCGGCGCGACCAGCGCCCACGCCTCCAGGAGCAGGTCGTAGCCCTTCTCGAAGGAGAACCGACCCAGGCTCACCACCACCCGGCTCGACCGGGGGGTGAACTCCCGAGGCTCGATCGGCAGCGGGTTGGGCATGAAGTCGGTGTTGTTGAGCCCGTCCCGGCTCCACGCGTCGGCGTCCTCGGCGGTCAGCAGCAACAGCCGGTCGACCCCGGCGAAGTACTTCTTGACCCGCCGGTGCCGGGAGGAGGCGGCGGACGCCTCGAACGACTCGTGGCTCATCCCGATCACCCGCAGCCCGGAGGTGTCGCTGAGGCCGACCCACTCCATCGCCCACACCTGCGGCACGATCACGATGCCGCCCGGCCGGGCCCGGCGGAACAGCCCGGTCAGCCGGTCCGCGGCCTGCTGCACCGACGCCTTGCGCAGCGCCTCACGGCGTTGCGCGCCCACGTTCAACCGGTCGCGCACCGTGCGCGGGCTCCACGCCGACGGCGGATGCTCCTCGTGCAGGTACATCGTGCGATACGGCAGGTCCCGGCCGTAGTCGTGGATCTGCTCCGGGTGCACCACGCCGATCAGCGTCACGGTGTGCCCGACCTCGGTCAACATCGCGGCGGTGTGGTGCGCCCAACGCTGCAACCCGCCGAGTTCCTCGATGTTGTTGCAGACGATGAAGACGTCCCGCGACGGGTGTGCTCGCACGGTCTCGACGTCGCTCACTGTGATTCCTTGCCGAGAAAGAAACGTTCGACGATGGTCTTCGCCGCGGTGCCGTGGTCGTATTCGCCGTAGGACTCCACGAAGTCCCGCCGGCGCTCCGCGTACTCCGGGGCGGCGGCGTCGAGTTCGCGAAGATGCCCGAACAGCTGGTCCTCGTCGTGCGCCAGCGGCCCGGGAGCCGTCTCGGCGAGGTCGAAGTACGCGCCGCGGGACTGGCGGGTGTACGCGTCGTAGTCGTAGGTGAAGAACACCATCGGCCGGTCGAGCAACGCGTAGTCGAACATCAGCGACGAGTAGTCCGTGATCAACACGTCGGTCAGCTGCAGCAGTTGGGTCACGTCGGGCACCGTCGAGGCGTCCTTGACGTGGTCGGCCAGCGACGGCGGCAGCGTCACCGTGTTCAGGTAGTGCGTACGCACGAGCAACACGAAACGATCGCCGAACTCCTCGACGAACCGGGCCGGATCGAACGGCAGCGTGAACGGCGTGATCGAACCGTCCTCCTCCTGCCGAAACGTCGGCGCGTACAGCACCACGCGACGCTCGTCGCCCGCCAGGCCCAACCGCTCGCGCAGCGCCGCGACCTGTGCGCGGCTCGCCTCGCCGTCGATCAGCGCGTCGTTGCGCGGATACCCGATCCGCAGGATCTCGCACTTGAGCCGGTAGCCCCGGACCAGCGTGCGCACGTCGTGCTCCGAGCGCACCACGAAGTGGTCGAACCGATCGACCATCTCCTGCAGGCGCCGCTGCTCGGCCTCGCCCGAGTGCTTCACCGAGGGCATGTCGAAGCCCATGCGCTTGAGCGCCGAACCGTGCCAGGTCTGGATGTAGGTGGTGCCGCGATTCTTCACCGCGTCACCGGGAAAGCCCTGGTTGTCGACCCAGAACTCGGCTTGCGCGAGCGCCTTGTAGTAGGCCCACGAACCGCGCTTGACGAGCGTCGCGTCGGCCGGGAACCCGGCCTTGCTCTCCGCATAGGCCCAGGTCACCTTGATCGGCGCGCCCGAGCGGCGCAGCTCCTCGTAGATGTGGCGCGGACTGTCGCCGTACTGCTTGCCCAGGTGGCTCTCGAACACCGCGGTGCCCTTGCGCACCGGCAACTGCCCCAGCACCTCGCGGCCCATCCGCAGCAGCTTGCGCTTGCGCGCGCCGGTCTGGCGCAACTGCGTGCGCAGGATGCCCCGGGCCTTGACGCCGGCCCGGCTCTGCACCGCCCTGGTCAACAACTCGTCGCTGCGCCGTGCGGTCGCCCCCTCGGCGATCAGCTCGAACGCCAGGTGCCCCTTGGACGTGATGTGCAGGGAGAACTGGTCCCCGGCGAGTCGGCTCAGCCGGGGTCGGGCGGGCAACGACTGCACGTGCTCGGGGATCGAGGTGCCGAAGATCCGGGTGGTGACCTTCTCGCCGTCCACCGACATGATCAGCCGGACGTCCCAGACCGGGTCGATCAACCCGATCGGATGGATGGTGTCGGCGAGGTCGACCTCGGCCTCCCACACGATCCCCTCGGGGGTGCGCCTGATCGATTGCACCGGGCGCCGCACCGCGAGCGGGGCGAGCTTCTTGCGCCGGGGCAGGAACTCGAGGTGCGCGGACAACTTCGCGTCGGGGCCGATACGTTCGACCGGATTGACGATCACCCCGGACATCCGCACCACGCCGCCCACCGAACTCACCGAGGTGAGTTCGTTGCCCAGCCACAGCGACTTCAGCGGCTTGGTCCACGGCATCGTGTCGGTGACGTCCAGAATCTGCCGGCCCAACTCGTCGTCGACGTGCCCGGCACACCAGTACACCCGGTCGCCCTCGAGGTGCAGCGGCGAGGTGATCTTGCTGCGGTTCAGCACGAAGTCGATCGCCGGGATCAGGTTCACCCGGTCGTCGCGCAACACGAGATAGGCGGCGATCGCCGGGATCTGGTTGGCCTCCACGAAGGCCCGGGGGTCCAGCGTCTCCAGGTAGGGCCGGGCCACGGCGATGAAGCCGTCGCGCTCCTCCTCGGTCTGGAAGGGCAGGCCCCACAGGTAGAGCACCAGGTCGTGCTGGATGAACTTGCGGTCCTTGAGGAGCTTGAGCTCCACCTCGCCGCGCGCCCGCAACTCGTCGTCGATGAGCTGATGGATCCGCACCCGGTCGATGAAGTTGCGGATCTCGTTGCGCCGGTTCGAGATGGACAGCTTCTCGGCCTTCTCCACCACGTTCCAGTGGTAGATCGTGCTCGGGATCAGGGTCAGCTTCGACGCCGCGAGATAGGCCCGCGCGGAAAAGAGCAGGTCCTCGTAGTGATAGCCCTCGGGAAAGCGCAACTCGGCGCTGTTGAGGAACTCCCGCCGGTAGCACTTGTTGGTCGACAGCGTGTCGTACAACAACTCCGGCTTCTCGGCCACCGAGGAGAGCACCGCACGCTCGCGATACAGCGCCGGGTACCACTCGGTGACCTTGTTCCGCTTGTCCAGGTGCACCCGCACGCACAACCCGGAGACCAGGTCGGCACCGGTCTCGTCGGCCGCCACCAGCATGTTCTTGCAGGCGTGCCGGTCCAGGACGTCGTCGCTGTCGAGGAACATCACGTAGGTGCCGCGGGCGGCGTCGATGCCCACGTTGCGCGGCCGGCTGCATCCCCCGCTGTTCTCCGGCAGGCGGATGGCACGCACCCTGCCCGGGTGCTCGGTCGCGAACCGCTCGGCCACGGCGAAGCTGTCGTCCGTGCTGTGGTCGTCGACGATGACGACCTCGAGATTGGCGAGGGTCTGGCCGAGTACCGATGCGACCGCGTGCACCAACCGTCGGGCGTCGTTGTAGACGATCACTACGACGCTGATATCGGGCACATCGGTCGCGGACAAGCGGTCACCTCCGGGCGGGTGTGGGGCGGGGAGCTGCGACGGTCACCGGACGGGGGCGTCGGGACCGACTCGGCCGATCCTAACGAACACGACGAGAACCCCACGAAAAACCGAACGGGTGGGGCCGGCAGCCGTATCGATCCCGGTGACCGCCCGTTGATCTGGTAAAACGTGGGACGTTCGACGATGCCGGACGGTTGCGAACGAGCCGTTCGGGCGGCTCCGGGGGATCGGCTAGCCTGTCTCGTTGTTTCCGCACCTCCCTGCACGCCCGTTCGGTTGTCTTCCCGGTCCGTGCCCGACCGCACGTTCATCGGCGGTGCCCGCGGCACCACCGCAAAAGGAGTGATGGCGCCTGTCCACGGCACTGGTCCTCACGGCGTCCACGGCAACCTCCGCGTCTTCGCCCCGGCCGGCGGACGCCCACACCAGTGCCGATCCGGCCCCGCTGCTCGCCGAGTTGTCGGCGCTCGATCGTGGTGTGCCGGAGATCGAGGTGGTGGCCCCGGGCGCGCTGCGGGCCGCGTTGGCCGCGGGAGAGGACCGGATCACCCTCGTCGACGCGCGCTTCGTCGGACACCGGCACGCGCTGCGCCTGGTGATCGCCGACACCCGCTTCCCGGCCGCACACGTACCCGGCGTGCTCGCCGTCGAGGGTGAGGCCAGGGCCGAGGCGGCCCGGATCGCGGCCGGCCTCGACCGGCCCGCCGCCGACGAATGCGTGCCCGACCTGATCGCCGAGCGGCTGGCCGCGGCGGGCGTCTCGGTGCGCGAGGTCCCGCTGGGCGAACTGGTCGCCGAGGTGCCGCGCGACGAGGACGCGCGCGCCCGGGCGGTGGCCGCGGTGGCAGCGGTGGACGACGAGCGCGTCCGGCTCGCCTCGGCGGTCAAGGCGCGGGACGGTTTCTTCACCACCTTCGCGGTCAGCACCTGGTCGCGCTACCTGGCCCGCTGGTGCGCCCGCCGGGGCCTGACGCCCAATCAGGTCACCGTCGCCTCGCTGTTCGTCGCGCTCGCCGCGGCGGCGGGCGCGGCCACCGGCACCCGCGCCGGCTACATCGGCGCGGCCCTGGGCCTGTACTTCTCCTTCGTGCTCGACTGCACCGACGGCCAACTCGCCCGCTACGCGGTGAGCTATTCGCGGATCGGCTCCTGGCTGGACGCCACCTTCGACCGGGCCAAGGAGTACGCCGTCTACGCGGGCCTGGCGCTCGGCGCCGCCCGGCACGACGACGACGTGTGGACCCTCGCGCTGGTCGCGATGGTGGTGATGACCACCCGGCACATCGTCGACTTCGCGTTCAACGAGACCCGGCGCGGCATCGGTGGTGGAGACCAGGACGACGCGGCGGGCGCCGACGGCGGCGCGGGCGCCAAGCTGTCCGGCAAGCTGAACACGGTCGGCTGGACCGTGTGGGCCCGGCGGATGATCATCCTGCCGATCGGCGAGCGCTGGGCCCTGATCGCCGTGCTCACCGCGACCACCACGCCGCGGATCACCTTCGTCGTACTGATCACCGGCTGCGTGCTCGCCGCCTGCTACACCTCGCTCGGCCGCGTCCTGCGCTCGCTGCCGCGCCGCACGCCGGCCGCCCCGCAGGTCGGCGAGCACCTGGCCGCGCTCGCCGACAGCGGCCCGCTCGCCGAACTCGTCGCCCGGCTGCGGCTGCGCGTGCCCGCCCCCGCGGCCGCGCTGCTGGGCACCGCCGCCCTGCTCGCCGTGCTGCTCGCGGGCGGCGCGGGCCAGTGGTGGGGCCTGGCCGGCGCGGGCGCCTACGCGCTGTGCGCCGGGGTCGCGATCGGCCGCCCGCTGGTGCGCCGGCTCGACTGGGTGGTGCCGCCGATCTTCCGGGCCGCCGAATACGCCGCGATCACCGTCCTGGCCGCGCAGGTGGTGCCCACCGCGGTGGCCGCGGCGTTCGGTTTGGTCGCGGCCACCGCCTACCATCACTACGACACGGTGTATCGCCTGCGCGGCGGCTACGGGGCCCCGCCCCGGGCGCTGGTGTGGGCGGTGCTCGGTCACGAGGGACGTGTGCTCCTGGTGACCGTGCTGGCCGCGGCGGGCTCGGACACCCTGCGCACCGGTCTGATCGTCACGGCCGGCGTGTTGGCGGCGATCGTGCTCGCCGAGAGTGTCGCCTTCTGGGTGCGCGGCGCGCGCCCGGACATCGACGACGCCACCCCGGTGGGCCCCGCCCCCTCGGCCTCCACCCCCTCGTACCGCCCCCTGGAGGCCGTCGTCGCGGCGGCCCCCGATCGAACTGGAGACCTTTCATGATCGGCCTCGTTCTCGCCGCCGGCGCCGGCCGCCGGCTGCGCCCGCACACCGATACGCTGCCCAAGGCCCTGGTGCCGGTGGGCGCGCCCGGTGCGCCGGACAGCGAGCGGTCGATCCTGGAGGTCACGCTCTCCCACTACGCCGCGGTCGGCCTGACCGAGGCCGCGATCGTGATCGGCTACTGCGGCGACGCGATCCGCGAGCGGCAGGACCTGCTGGAGCGCCGGTACGGCCTCAAGCTGCACCTGGTCGACAACGACAAGGCCGAGGAGTGGAACAACGCCTACTCCCTGTGGTGCGCCCGCGACCACCTCGCCGACGGCGTGCTGCTCGCCAACGGCGACACGCTGCACCCGCTTTCGGTACAGGAGACCATGCTGGCCGCGCGGGGCGGCGACAAGGGCATCATCCTGGCCCTGGACACCGCCAAGCCGCTCGCCGACGAGGAAATGAAGGTCACCCTCGGCGACGACGGCCGGATGCGCCGGATCACCAAGCTGATGGACCCGGCCGAGGCGGCCGGCGAGTACATCGGCGTCACGCTGATCGAGGGCCACGCCGCGCCCGCGCTGGTCGACGCCCTCCGGGCCACCTTCGAACGCGACCCGCAGCTGTACTACGAGGACGGCTACCAGGAGCTGGTGAACCGCGGCGGCCGGGTCGACGTGCAGCCGATCGGCGCGCCCGACATCCGGGTGCCGTGGACCGAGATCGACACCACCGAGGACCTGACGGTCGCCCGGGAGATCGCGTGCCGGTACTGACCCGACTGGTCCCCACACCGCTCACCGTCGACATCCGCGCCGGCGCGGTCGCCGACCTGGCCGGCATCCTGGCCGACCGTCGGGTCTCCACCTCGGGCCGGATCGCGGTCGTGGTCAGCGAGGGCTCCGGCGCCGGGCTGCGCGAGCGGTTCGCCCCGCAACTGCCGGGCGCCGAGTGGTATTCGGTGGGCGGCGGCACGCTGACCGCGGCGGTCGACCTGGCCGACCGCATGCGCGGCGGGGCCTACGACGCGGTGGTCGGCCTCGGCGGCGGCCGGGTCCTGGACGCCACCAAATACGCCGCCGCGCGCGTGGGCCTGCCCATGGTCGCGGTCGCCACCAACCTCGCCCACGACGGCATCGCCTCGCCGGTGAGCATCCTCGACAACGACGCGGGCCGCGGCTCCTACGGCGTGCCCACGCCGATCGCGCTGGTGGTCGACCTGGACCTGGTCCGGGCCGCGCCGCAGCGCTTCGTGCGCTCCGGCATCGGCGAGTCGTTGTCGAACCTGTGCGCGGTGGCCGACTGGGAGTTGTCCCACCGGGTGACCGGCGAGCCGCTGGACGGCCTCGCGGTCGCGCTGGCCCGCACCTCCGGCGACTCGATGCTGCACCGCCCGGGCGGCATCGAGGACGACGACTTCCTCGTCGCGCTGACCGAGGGCCTGGTGCTCTCCGGCATAGCGATGTCGGTGGCCGGCACCACCCGCCCGTGCAGCGGGGCCTGCCACGAGATCTCGCACGCCATCGACCTGCTCTACGGCGAGCGCGACGGCCACGACGGGCTGCACGGCGAACAGGTCGGCCTGGGCGCCGCGTTCGCCACCCACCTGCGCGGCGACGAGGCGCTGACCAGGCTCTTGACGAGCACCCTCGAGCGGCACAAGCTGCCGGTCGTGCCGGAGCATCTCGGCCTGACCATCGACGAGTTCACGGCGGTGGTGAGTCACGCGCCGCAGACCCGCCCGGGACGTTTCACCATCCTCGAACATCTCGACCTCGACCACGACGCCATCCGGGATTCGGTGACCGAATATGTCCACACCTACGGCGGCTGAGCTTCGCTCGGTCGTACACCCCGAGGGTCTGCTCGACCGGCGCAGTGGCGAACACTGGGCCGGGCGCATCTACATGCGCCGGATCTCCCTCCAGGTGACCCGACGCATCGTCGGGACCCGGGTGACGCCCAACGGGCTCACCTACATGATGATCCTCGCGGGCATCGCCGCCGGCGCCGCGCTGATCCTGCCCGGGATCGCCGGACCGCTCGCCGCGCTGATCCTGGTCCAGCTCTACCTGCTGCTCGACTGCGTCGACGGCGAGGTGGCCCGCTGGCGCCGGCAGACCTCCGTCACCGGGGTCTACCTCGACCGGGTCGGCCACTACCTCTCCGAGGCCGCACTGCTCTCCGGCGCCGGCCTGCACGCGGCGGGCGTCCTGGACGGCGGCGGCTTCAACGGCTACGCCACGCTCGGCGTGGTCGCGGCGCTGGGCGCGATCCTGATCAAGTCCGAGACCGACCTGGTCGACGGCGCCCGCGCGAAGAGCGGCCTGCCGCCCGTACAGGACGCCGCCGCCGTGCCGCGCTCCTCGAGCGCGGCGAGCGCGCGCAAGATGGTCGCCTCGCTCAAGTTCCACCGCCTGGTCGGCGCCGTCGAGGCGTCGATCTTCCTGCTCCTGGCCGGCGCGCTCGACCTGGTGGCCGACGACGGCGGCCTGCTCTACAGCCGGATCGCGGTCACCGCGCTGGCCGCCATCGCCCTCCTGCAGACCGTGCTGCACCTGGTCAGCGTGCTCATGTCGAGCAGGCTCCGGTGACCGCCGAGGCTGCCGAGGGGCAGCGGGCCGACGGCGGCGCCGACACCGAGCACATGGTGCTCGGCGCGGTGGTGCTGACCATGGGCGACCGCCCGCGGGAGCTGGAGCGCCTGCTGCGCTCGGTCGCCGACCAGGACGGCGAGCCGATGGCGGTGGTCGTGGTCGCCAACGGCGGGCCGCTGCCGGAGCTGCCCGAGGGTGCGGTGGGCATCGCCCTGCCGAAGAACGTGGGCATCCCCGCCGGCCGCAACGTCGGCACCGACGGCCTGCCCGCCGACACCGACGTGGTGCTCTTCCTCGACGACGACGGCCGGCTCGGCGGTACCGACGCCGGCCGCCTGCTGCGCGAGGCGTTCGCGGCCAACCCGCGCCTGGGCATCGTCTCCTTCCGGATCGTGGACCCGGAGAGCGGCGAGACCCAGCGCCGGCACGTGCCCCGGATCCGGGTCGGCGACCCGCTGCGCTCGGGCCCGGTGACCACCTTCCTGGGCGGCGCCAGCGCGGTGCGCGCGGCGGTGCTGCGCGAGGTCGGCGGGCTGCCCGACGACTTCTTCTACGCGCACGAGGAGACCGACCTGGCCTGGCGCGCGCTCGACGCGGGCTGGGAGATCGAGTACCGCGCCGACATCGTGCTGGAGCACCCCAAGACCAGCCCGGCCCGGCACGCGGCCTTCTTTCGGATGAACGCTCGCAACCGCGTCTACCTGGCCCGACGCAACCTGCCCTGGCCGATCGTGCCCGCCTACCTGGGCACCTGGGTGGTACTCACCGCCGCCCGTCGGCCGTCCCGGGAGAACGCCCAGGCGTGGCTCGCGGGCTTTCGCGAGGGCTGGAAGACCCCCAGCGGCCCGCGCCGACCGATGTCCTGGCGGACGGTCTGGCGCATGACCAGACTCGGCCGCCCGCCCGTGATCTGACAGGCTGGAAACCCCCGTACGTTTTCGATCTCGACCCGACGCATATGAAAGTGTCAACGTGGCCAACAGCGTGCAGGCCGACACCCTGAGCCCACAGGGGACGTCGGCACCCCCCGGTTCCACCGAACCACTGGCGGACCTCGCCGCCCGCTACAAGCTGACGGTCAGTGGAGCGCGCCCCGGGCTGCTCTCGTACACCAAGCAGCTCTGGGCCCGGCGCCACTTCATCGTGGCCTTCGCCAACGCCAAGACCCGGGCCACCTACAGCACCGCCAAGCTGGGCCAGGTCTGGCAGGTGCTCACGCCGCTGATGAACGCGGCCGTGTACTACCTGATCTTCGGCTACCTCGTGAAGACCAAGGGCGGCATCGACAACTATGTCGCCTTCCTGGTCACCGGCGTCTTCGTGTTCACCTTCACGCAGAGCGCGGTGCTCGCGGGCAGCCGGGCGATCAGCGACCAACTGAACCTGATCCGGGCGCTGCACTTCCCCCGGGCGTGCCTGCCGATCTCGTTCACCATCGTCCAGCTCCAGCAGTTGCTCTTCTCGATGGTCGTGCTGTGCGCGATCGTGCTCGGCACCGGTGAACCGCTCAGCCTCAAGTGGCTGCTGATCGTGCCCGCGCTGGTCCTGCAGTTCGTCTTCAACGTCGGCCTGAGCCTGGTCCTGGCCCGCATCGGCGCCGTGATGGTCGACATCAAGCAGCTGTTGCCGTTCATCCTGCGCACCTGGCTGTACATCAGCGGCGTCTTCTACAGCCTGGACAACTACACCAAGACGGCGCCGACCTGGGTGGCCCGCGTCCTGGAGGCGAACCCCGGGGCGGTGTACATCGAGCTGGTGCGCGACGCGCTCATCGACAGCCACTCCACGGTGCCCGCGCACACGTGGGCCTACGCGGTCGGCTGGGCGCTGCTGATGGGTCTCGGCGGTTACATGTACTTCTGGAAGGCGGAAGAGAGGTACGGCCGTGGCTGAGCCACCCGCGATCATGAGTCTGGCCGAAGCCGGCGCGAAGTCCGAGGTCGAGGTGCCCGAACAAGGCGTTCCGCAAAAACCGCAGCAGGTCGGCGAGGAACTGCCGCCGACCGTCGTCGTCGACGACGTGCACCTGGTCTACCGGGTCCACGGCGCCTCCTCCGGCAAGGGCAGCGCCACCTCCGCGCTGTCCCGACTGGCACTGCGCAAGAAGGCCACCGGCGTCACCGAGGTGCACGCCGTGCGCGGCGTCAGCTTCGTCGCCTACAAGGGCCAGGCGATCGGCCTGATCGGCCGCAACGGCTCGGGCAAGAGCACGCTGCTGCGCTGCATCGCCGGCCTGTTGCCGCCGACCACCGGCAAGATCTACAGCGACGGCCAGCCGTCCCTGCTCGGGGTCAACGCCGCGATGATGAACGACCTCACCGGAGAGCGGAACATCATCCTGGGCTGCCTGGCGATGGGCATGACCCAGCGCGAGGCCGAGGCCAACTACGAGCAGATCGCCACCTTCTCCGGCCTGAACAACTACAACGGCAAGGACTTCACCAAGCTGCCGATGCGGACCTACTCGTCCGGCATGGCGGCGCGGCTGCGGTTCTCCATCGCGGCGGCGCGCTCGCACGACGTGCTGATGATCGACGAGGCGCTGGCCACCGGCGACCGGGAGTTCCAGCTCAAGAGCGAGGCCCGGATCCGCGAACTGCGCAAGGAGGCCGGCACGGTCTTCCTGGTCAGCCACAGCATGAAGTCGATCCGCGACACCTGCGACCGGGCGATCTGGCTCGACCAGGGCGTGATCAAGATGGACGGGCCGATGGAGGAAGTCGTCAACGCCTACGAGGGCAAGTAGCGGCGCGGCGGAAGAACCACCCGCCCCACAGGCACGTCCTGCACCACAAGCAGCAAAAGCACCATCGGTTCCACCAGCACCAACAGCACCAACAGCACCACGCAAAGGGGTTCACCGGTGTCCTTGCAGGTCCTGGCGGAGAGTACCGACGACAACCTCGACATCGAGGTCCTGCGGGACGTCAACGGACTCACCGAACACACCTCCTGGGCGCACGGCGGCATGGAGTTCATGGGCGAGTACGGCATGTTCGCCGTACTCGCCGTGCTCGGCCTGCTCACGTGGTGGCGGGTACGCTCCCGGCCGGACCACGTGGCGGCCGTGGCCGGCCTCGTGTGGGCCCCGCTCGCGGCCCTGGTGGCGGAGTTGGCGAACGCGCCGCTGCGCGACTGGGTGGACCGGCCGCGCCCCTTCCTGAGCCACGACGGGCTGCACGTGCTCGTGCAGGGCAAGACCGACCCGTCCTTCGCCTCCGACCACGCGCTGACCACGATGGCGCTCGCGGTCGGGATCCTGCTGGTGGACCGCCGGATCGGCGTGCTCGCGGTGATCGCCGCGGTGTTCACCGGCTTCGCCAGGCTCTACGTGGGCGTGCACTACCCGACCGACGTGCTCGCCGGATTCGCGCTCGGCGCGCTGGTCGCGCTGGTCGGCTCGATGTTCGTCGGCCGTCTCCTGGAGCCGGTGGTGCGGATGGTCGAACGCGGACCGCTGCGGCCACTGGTCACGGCCGCGCCGCGTGCGGCGGGATGACGGCGGCGCGGCCGAGGGGGCGGACACGATGGGGAGCGACACCGAGGGCGGCCGGGACGCGGGCCGACTGGGCGAGCGGCTGAGCCTGCGCGAACAGGTCGCGCGGGCGATCCGGGCCGCGCTGGTGACCGGCCGGATGCAGCCGGGGGTGGTCTACTCGGCGCCCGCCCTGGCCGGCCGGTTCGGGGTGTCCGCCACGCCGGTGCGCGAGGCACTGCTCGACCTGGCCAAGGACGGCCTGGTCGAGCCGGTCCGCAACAAGGGCTTCCGGGTGCGCACGATGTCCGCCGCCGACCTGGCCGACGTGCACGACCTGCGCGAACTCCTGGAGATACCGACCGTCGCCCGGCTCGCCCGGGACGGCTGCGCGAAGGAGATGCCGCGTCTGCGCGCGCTGGTCGACGACCTCGCCGAGGCGCTGGAGCGGGCCGACGTGGCGGACCGCGTGGACGCCGAGGATCGCTTCCACGCGCACCTGCTCGGCCTGGCCGAAAACGCGCGCCTGGTCAAGGTGGTCGCCGAGCTGCGCGCCCAGGCCCGGCTGTACGGTCCCCGCCCGGAGGCGGACGCGCCCGAACACGGCTCGATCACCGCCGAGCTGCACCGGCTGCTCGACCTGATCGAGGCTCGCGACGCGGCGGGCGCCGCGGAACTGACCCGCCGCCGGCTGGCCCGATCGCGCCCGTCCGCCCTCGCGAACGCCCCCGCCGCCCCGGCCTCGCCCGAACGGCCGTAACCCGGCCTCGCCTCGCTCGTTGTCCCGTCGAGCCGCCGCCGCGTGGACGGCCGTCACGCGAGGATTCCGAGCATCCGGGAGAACCCCACATGTTGGTCCGCACCGCGCTCACGGGTGCCTGTTGCGCCCTGGTCCTGGCCGGGGTCGCCGGTTGTCAGGGCGATGACGTGCAACCGCAGGGAGCGCAGGTCAAGGGCAGTGGCGGGACCGCGAGCGGCGGCCCGTCGAACGCGGTCGCCGCCGTGCGCAAGGCGGCCGACGTCACCACCGGCGCGAAGAGTTCGCGCACCCGCACCACGATGACGATGGAGAGCGACAACCGGGTCGTGAAGCTCACCGGCCAGGGCATGTTCGACTATGTCCGGCACATCGGTTCGCTCACGGTGGACGCGCCCAAGGACTCCGGCATCGCCGGGCCGCTCCAGGAGATCCTGACCCCCGACGCGCTCTACATGAAGAACGGCTCGCCCGGCGTCCCCAAGGACAAGTGGGTGCGCCTCGCGATCGACGGGCTGGCCGACGGCAACCTGGTCAGCGGCGGCGGCACCGACCCCGGGACGTCCTTCGAGATACTGCGCGGGGTCAACGACGACGTGGTCCTGGTGGGCACCGAGAAGCTGGGCCCGGACACCGTGCGGCACTACAAGGGCACGCTGGACATCCGCAAGGCGCACGACCTGACCGCGCCGGAGGTGCGCGGCCCGTTGGCCGCCGCGCTGAAGACCTTCGACGGCGCGCCGATCCCGTTCGACGCCTACCTCGACGACGCCGGTCGACTGCGCAGGGTCGAGGAGTCGTTCGTGTTCGTGATGGGTCCGGACGAGGCCAAGACCGCGCCGACGACGAAGGTGCTCTCCGCCGCGGAGCTGTACGACTTCGGTGTCGTGGTCGACATCAAGCCGCCCGAGGCCAAGGACCTCTACGTGTCACCGGCTCCGCCCGCCGCCTCACCGAGCGCACCGGCGAAACGCGGTTAGACCTCGCCGGATCGGCCGGACCGGGCCCGTGGCCCGGTCCGCCGGACGGCCCCGGTCACCTTCGCGGCGTCGTTCCGGGCGGTTCCCAAATGACCCAGGCGTGTCATGGTCGCGCCGAGGAGTCGCCCCTACGCTGGATGGGCCGAAGGACCGTCCGAGGCGTGCCGCGAGGAGGTGGTGGGAGTGTCACGATTCTCCGACCGCCGCGTGCACGACCACGTCGTCCTCGACGAGATCGAGCTCTACGGAGACCTGATGATCGCGGCCTCGGCGAGCGAGGGCCCGCTCACCCAGGCGCAGATCGACGCCGTGCTCGGCCTGGCCGGCGGCCGGGGGTCGGGCACGCACGGCAGGGCCGGCCCCCGTCGCCGCGGCCTCAGGAGCGCACCAGGCGTGCGATCGCCTGGGACGCCTCCTTGACCTTCTCGTCCGCTTCCGGACCGCCCTTTTCCACCGCGTTCGCCACGCAGTGCCCGAGGTGTTCCTCCAGCAGGCTGAGCGCGAAGGACTGCAGTGCCTTGGTCGCCGCCGAGACCTGGGTGAGGATGTCGATGCAGTATTCGTCCTCGGAGACCATGCGCTGCAACCCGCGGATCTGCCCCTCGACCCGACGCAGCCGCTTCAGGTGCTCGTCCTTGCGCCCGCTGTAGCCGTGCCCGGACGCGCCGTGTCCCGAGCTTTCGTGCCCCGATGCGCCGGATGTCGCCTTCGTGTCCGGTGTCTGCGGATCCTGTTCCACCGTCGTCTCCCGTGTCCGTGCGGCCGTTTCCCACCTGTCCATGGCCCGATCGGGTGACCGTCCACGTCTCCGAATTTACCCCCGGGGGGTATATCCGGCAAGCGCTCCGATCGCCCCGCCCACGGCCGACCGACCCCGGAGGGTGTCGTGCCGGTCGATCCCCGGAATCGGTTCGTGTGATGTGGGCGACATGGATCGAGGGTAGGGCGCTCTGTCATTCGAATGGTGCGCGGACCCATACTCTGGCCGTGTGACGGGCGTCCTCGACGGCGGAACGGGCGGTTCCGCATGCCCGTTCGTCGCTGTGCGCGCGTGTCTCATTACCGCCGGGTGCGGTCGGGGTTCGCGTCGACTCCCCGGTTTGCGTGCATGACCGCAAGAGCGCCTAGCATCGACGCCGACCACCTTCATTATCCCGGAGACCTCAAGTGCGATTGCGTCTGACCCCCAGGGAGACGAGCTTCTACGACATGTTCGCCGCAGCGGCGAGCAACCTGGTCACCGCATCCAAGCTCCTGACGGAGTTGCTCGGCGCAGAGGTCTCCGCTCGTCCGGAGATCGCCGAACGGATGCGCGCGGCCGAGCATGCCGGTGACGACACCACGCATGCGATCATGCGCCAGCTCAACGCCTCCTTCATCACGCCGTTCGACCGCGAGGACATCTACGCGCTCGCCTCGCAACTCGACGACGTCATGGACTACATGGAAGAGGCGGTGGACATGGTCGTGCTCTACCAGCTCGACGAACTCCCGCCCCAGGTCGCGGACCAGATCGAGGTGCTCGTGCGGGCCTCGGAGCTGACCGCCGAGGCGATGCCCCGGCTGCGCACCATGAAGGACCTGACCGAGTACTGGATCGAGATCAACCGCCTCGAGAACCAGGCCGACCAGATCCACCGCAGGTTGCTGGCGCACCTGTTCAGCGGGGCGTACGACGCGCTGACCGTGCTCAAGCTCAAGGGCATCGTCGACGTGCTCGAAGAGGCCGCCGACGGGTTCGAGCACGTGGCGAACACGGTCGAGACGATCGCCGTCAAGGAGTCCTGACCCAGTGGAGCTCACTGGTCTGATCATCGTCATCGGCGTCGCACTCTTCTTCACCTACACCAACGGTTTCCACGACTCGGCCAACGCCATCGCCACCTCGGTGTCCACCCGGGCACTGACCCCGCGGGCGGCGCTGGCCATGGCCGCGGTGATGAACCTCGCCGGCGCCTTCCTCGGCGAAGGTGTCGCCAAGACCGTCAGCGAAGGGCTGATCTCCACCCCCGAGGGCCATCAAGGTCTGGTCATCCTGTTCGCGGCGCTGGTCGGCGCGATCTTCTGGAACCTGCTGACCTGGTACTTCGGGCTGCCCTCGTCCTCGTCGCACGCGTTGTTCGGTGGCCTCGTCGGCGCCGCGCTCGCGGGCTCCAGCACCGTCTACTGGGACGGCGTGCTGGAAAAGGTCGTCATCCCGATGTTCCTGTCGCCGGTGGTCGGTCTGGTGGCCGGCTATCTGGTGATGGTCGGGATCATCTGGCTGTTCCGCAGGGCCAATCCGCACAAGGCCAAGCGCGGATTCCGCCTCGCGCAGACCGTCTCGGCGGCCGGCATGGCGCTCGGGCACGGCATCCAGGACGCCCAGAAGACGATGGGCATCGTGGTGATGGCGCTGGTGATCAGCGGCCACCACGAGGGCGACGGCATTCCGGTGTGGGTCAAGCTCGCCTGCGCCATCACGCTCTCGGCCGGCACCTACGCGGGCGGGTGGCGCATCATGCGCACCCTCGGCCGCAAGATCATCGAGCTGGACCCCCCGCAGGGCTTCGCCGCCGAGACCACGGCCGCGTCGATCCTGTACACCACCGCCTACGTCTTCAAGGCGCCGATCTCCACCACGCACATCATCACCTCGGCGATCATGGGCGTGGGCGCGACCAAGCGGGTCAAGGCGGTGCGCTGGGGTGTCGCCAAGAACATCCTGATCGGCTGGTTCACCACGATGCCGGCCGCGGGTCTGGTCGCGGCGGGCACCTACGGGATCGCCCACCTGATCGTGGGCTGACCCGGGGGCCGCGCGCCGCGCGCGTGATGCGGCACGCACGCGGCATCCGGCCCGGACGGCGCGGATGCCACAAGTGGCACAGGTGTCGCATAACGGACGAGAGGGCCCGCACCGGATCCGGTGCGGGCCCTCTCGCGTGTCCATGTCGGCGGTCCGTCGACTCGTCGCTCGGTGCGTCGATCCGTCAGCCGAACCGGCCGGCGATGTAGTCGGCGGTGGATTCCTCGGTCGGGGCGGAGAAGATCGTCTCGGTGTCGCCGATCTCCACCAGCTTGCCGGGCTGACCCGGGCCCGCCAGGTTGAAGAACGCGGTCTTGTCCGACACGCGGGCCGCCTGCTGCATGTTGTGCGTCACGATCACGATCGTGTAGCGCTCCTTGAGCAGCGCGATCAGGTCCTCGATCGCCAGCGTGGAGATCGGGTCCAGGGCCGAGCACGGCTCGTCCATCAGCAGCACCTGCGGCTCGACCGCGATCGCGCGCGCGATGCACAGTCGCTGCTGCTGGCCACCGGACAGGCCCGCGCCGGGCTTGTTCAGCCGGTCCTTGACCTCGGTCCACAGGTTGGCGCCGCGCAGCGACCGCTCGACGATCGCGTCCAGGTCGCCCTTGCGCTTGATCCCGGCGAGCTTGAGCCCGGCCGCGACGTTGTCGTAGATCGACATGGTCGGGAAGGGGTTGGGCCGCTGGAACACCATGCCGACCGTGCGGCGCACCGCGACCGGGTCGATGTCGCTGCCGTACAGGTCCTGCCCGTCGAGCGCGACCGAGCCGTCCACGGAGGCGCCCGGGATCAACTCGTGCATGCGGTTCAGGGTGCGGATGAAGGTGGACTTGCCGCAGCCGGAGGGACCGATGAAGGCCGTGACCGAACGCGGCTCCATGGTCATCGAGATGTTCTCGACGGCCTTGTGCGAGCCGTAGTAGGCGTTGAGTCCGGAAACTTCGATGCGCTTGGTCATTCCTGCCTCTGGATCGGTGCGGATGTCGGTGCCGCGGTCGGCCGTACGGGTCCTCGTCGTGGCCTTCATCGGCCCGCCTTCGGTGCCTTCCAGCGGGCGATCAGCCGCGCCGCCAGGTTGAGGATCATCACGATGAGGATCAGCGTGAGTGCCGCGGCCCAGGCCCGTTCCTCGGCGAACTTGTTGCCGGCGTGGTTCTGGTCGAACACGTACAGCGGCAGCGCCGATTGCCACCCCGAGAAGGGGTCGGTGTTGATCGACTGGGTGAGCCCGACGAGCAGCAGCAGCGGGGCGGTCTCGCCGATCACGCGGGCGATGGACAGCATCACGCCGGTGACGATGCCGCCGAACGCGGTGGGCAGCACGACCTTGAGCACGGTGCGCCACTTCGGGATGCCGAGCGCCAGGCTGGCCTCGCGCAGCTCGTTCGGGACGAGCTTGAGCATCTCCTCGGCGGAGCGCACCACCGTGGGCAACATCAGGATCATCAGCGCCAGCGACCCGGCGAAGCCGGAGGCCTCGAAGCCGAGCATCAGGATCCAGAAGGCGTAGATGAACAGACCCGCGACGATCGACGGCAGGCCCGTCATCACGTCGACGAAGAAGGTCACCGTCTTGGCCAGCCGGCCGCGTCCGTACTCGACCAGGTAGATCGCGGTGAGCAGACCGATCGGGACCGCGATCAGGGTGGCCAGGCCGACCTGCTCCAGGGTGCCGATGATCGCGTGGTAGACGCCGCCGGTGTCGTCCCGGGCGCCCACGCCGCGCATCGAGTGGGACAGGAAGTACGGGGTGAGCTTGTCGACGCCGCGCTGGATCGTGTAGCCGAGCAGCGAGACCAGCGGCAGCACGGCGAGCACGAACGTGGTGGAGATCAGGCTGGTGGCGAACCGGTCCCGGGCCCGACGGGCGTCCTCGAAGCGCCACGAGACGGCGGAGAGCGCGACGATGAAGATCACGCCGGCGAGGAAGACCGCGAGCGCCCAGTTGTCCAGGGTCAGCTTGAACACGATCGTCAGCAGCACGCCGCCGCCGGCGATCGCCCACGGCACCTGACGCGGCAGGGTCCGCCGGGTCAGCGACGCCGCGCGCGGATCGGCCGGACCCCCGCGACCGCTCTCGGCCGCGTCCGTACCGATGCCCGGGCGCTTGTCGCCCGTGTCCAGGACGGTCATGAGTTCGCTCCAGAGAACGCCTTGCGCCGGTTGATGACGACGCGCGCGGCGCCGTTGACGAGCAGCGTCATGATGAACAGGACCAGACCGGAGGCGATCAGCGCGCCGCGGCCGATGTCGTTGGATTCGCCGAACTGGTTCGCGATGTTCGCCGCGATCGTGGTGTTGCCCGGGTCCAGGATGTGGATGGAGAGGTCGAAGCTGGGCGAGAGCACCATCGCGACCGCGATGGTCTCGCCGACCGCGCGGCCGAGGCCGAGCATCGACGCGCTGATGATGCCGGGCTTGCCGTAGGGCAGCACCGCGACGCGGATCATCTCCCAGCGGGTGGCGCCGAGCGCGAGCGCGGCCTCCTCGTGGGCCCGGGGCACCTGGAGGAAGACCTCACGGGTGACCGCCGCGATGATCGGCAGGATCATGATGGCCAGCACGATGCCGACGGTGAACAGCGTGCGGGCGGTGGCGCCCGGCTGCTCCTTGTCGAAAATCGGGATCCAGCCGAGGTAGTCGGCCAGCCAGGTGTGCAGGCCGAGCAGCTTGGGGGCCAGGAAGATGTAGCCCCACAGGCCGTAGACCACGCTGGGCACCGCGGCCAGCAGGTCGACGATGTAACCGAGCGTCTGGGCGATCCGCCGGGGTGCGTAGTGCGTGATGAACAGCGCCACCCCCACCGCGACCGGCACCGCGATGACCATCGCGATGGTGGCGCTGACAACCGTGCCGAACACCAGGGTGACGACGCCGAACGCGGGCTTGGCCACGTTCGGGTCCCAACCCTGGTCGGTCAGGAAGCTGCCCTGGTTCTTCGACAGTGCGTCCGTAGCCTTGACCACGAGGAAGATCGCGATCGCGGCCATGATGGCGAGCAGGCTGATGCCGGCGCCGCGGGCGGCACCGGAGAAGATCCGGTCGCCTGGTCGGACCTTGACGCGCTTGGCCGCGGGGGCCTTGCGCTCGGGGTCCGCCGGTGCGGTGGGAGTGGTGGTGGACATCTCTCTCCGTACGAGTCGGTCGCTCAGCGGGCTCGGACTAGGACAGACCGGCCACGGCGGCGCGGACCTTGTCCGCGACGGTCGTCGGGAGCGGCGCGTAGCCGATGCCCGCGAGGACCTTCTGGCCTTCGGCGCTGGAGGTGTAGGTGAGGAAGGACTTCATCAGCGGGAGCTTGTCCGCCGCGGTGCCCTTCTCGCAAACGATCTCGTAGGTCACCAGGATGATCGGGTAGGCGCCCTCGGCCTTGGTCGCGTAGTCGACCGACAGCTTCAGGTCGTTGCCCTCACCGGCGATCTTGGCCGCCTCGACGGCCTTGCCCGCCGCCTCGGGGGTGAGCTTGACCGGGGCCGACGCGCCCGTGTTGATCGCGGCCATGCCCAGGCCGGCGTTCTCCGCGTAGGACTGCTCCACGTAGGTGATCGCGCCCTGCGTCGACTTCACGATCTGCGCGACGCCCTCGCTGCCCTTGGCGCCCTGGCCGTTCGGGGCCTTCCAGTCCTGGGCCGAGTCGTAGGTCCAGTCGGCGCCGGCGGCGGCCTTGAGGTACTTGGTGAAGTTCTCGGTGGTGCCGGACGCCTCGGACCGGTGCACGGGCTGGATCGCGGTGCCGGGCAGCTGCGCGTTCGGGTTCAGCGCCTTGATCTCGGCGGCGTCCCACTTGGTGATCTTGCCGGAGAAGATGCCGGCGATCGTCTTCGCGTCCAGGACCAGGTCCTTGACGCCGGAGACGTTGTACGCGACCGCGATCGGGCCGGTCACCATCGGGAGGTTGATCGCCTGGCCCGGCGCGCACGCGGCGGCGGCCTTGGCGACCTCTTCCGGCTTGAGCGCCGAGTCGGAGCCCGCGAAGGTGACCTGCTTGTCGAAGAACGACTGGCGGCCGGTGCCCGAACCCGAGGACGCGTAGTCGATCGTGGCACCCGAACACTTGGCCTGGTACGCCTTGATCCACTCGTCCATCGCGTTCTTCTGCGCGCTGGAGCCGGCGGCGGCGAGCTTGCCGGTGCCGCAGTCACCCTTGGGGGCCTCCGCGCCGGGGGCGGACGCAGCCTTCGTGGACGACTTGTCGTCACCCGAGCTGTTGTCGTCGGAGCCACACGCGGCCAGCGTGAGCGCGCCGGCGAGTGCCAGGCCGGTGAAGCCGATACCGCGACGGACACTGCGGGGCCGAATGGTCACGGCGCTCCCTTTCGATCGAACTCTGCTCGTGGTCGCGACGACCCGAGCGGTCGCCGTCATGCATGAAGTTAGGCCGTGTGAATGAAGCGATCCGCCGCGGAAAGTGAACCGAGGGTGAACTCGAACGGTCGAGTCAGATAAGCCGACCGCTGGATGAATTGTCCGTTCATGTAGCCATTTACCACCCGCGAACTGCGGCTTTATGGTGACGTCGGAGCAACGTTCATCCCGCGTTCAGATGGACGCCGAGTTACGTTCGGTAAACCGTGATCACGGCTTGACCAAGTGCTCAGCTTCCCGTCGGATAGGGGGCGTATCGGCCCACGGCCACCACCCGCCCCGCCCACGTGTGCAACACGGCGAATTCGCCGGGCAACAACGGCTCCGCCGGCAGCCGCGGCGAGCCGGCCTCGGAGGCGATCGCCGGCGGGTCCGGGACGGGCGTACACAGCAGCGCGGGCCGACCCGCGCGCACCGCCTCGGCGGGCGACACGGCGGCCGTGTGCACCCGCGCCCCGGCCGCCGCCACATACGGCGCCACCGTCGCCGCGGCGTCCGGCTCCGCACATCCGTACACCTCGACCGGCGCGAACGCGGCCAGCATCGGCACCAGGGCCGGGGCGAACGCCGGGCCCGCGCGCAACACCACGACCGGCACCGTCGCCGGCGGCGGCCCGGTGCGAAACGCCTCGGTCAACGACGCGGTGTAGTCCGGCGTCCCACTGCGCTCCGCGGCCTCCTCCGGCGCGCCCCACCACATCCGGTCCACCTCGTGATTGGGGGTGAAGTCGCCCGACACCGCCTCCGCCACCCAGTAGCGGTTGATCTTGATCCGGTCGCGCGAGCGCATCGGATAGCTGCGCACCCCCAGCTCCCGGCCCAGCACGGCCCGGAAACCGGTCTCCTCGGCGATCTCGCGCACCGCGGCCACCACCGCGGGCTCACCGGGCTCCAGCTTGCCCTTGGGGAAGGACCAGTCGTCGTAGCGCGGCCGGTGCACCAGCCCCACCTGCGTCCCGTCGGGGGTGCGCCGCCACAACACCCCGCCCGCGGCGAGGATCGGATCGTGCGCGGGCTCCGCCGCCCCGGGCGGGTCATCCATCGAGCCACGACCTGACATCGTGCGCGTAGGCCCCGGGCCAGACCCGGGTGAAGGCGTGGCGCTGCGCCGTCGCCGCCCACCGCTCGCGGGCGTACAACTCGCCGAGCACGAACGAGGCGGGCCCGCCGATCCGGGGCGTGCCCGCCAGCTCGGCCACCGCGTTGGCCGCGATGCAGGCGTCCTGGTGGATGCCCAGGACCTCGGTGACCGCCTTGAGCCGCCGGGCCAGCCGGGCGGCGGGCGCGCCGAACGCCGGCACGCACATGTCGGCGGCGTAGCGGGCCCGCTTGGCCAGGATCCGCACCCGGTGCCACGCCTCGTCGTCGGTGCCCGCGTACGGGGAGAAGCCGGGGGCGTCCACGGGATCCGGATACGGCACCCCCGCCGCGACCAGCGGCAGCGCGTCGGCGGCCCGGTCGAGTCGGCGCAGCGTGCGGGCCACCAGCTTCGGCACCACCTCGGCGCCCGGATCCGCCGCCCGCTCGGTGAAGGTCAGCCCCAGGGCCGGCTCCACCAACTCGGCGGACAGCGTGGTGAACAGTCCCGAGTCGAGCGCGGCCAGCGCCCGGGCCCGCCCGGAGCCCAGATCGCCGCGCAGTCGGCGCTCGGCCAGCGCCCGGGCCCGGACCGTGCCCGGCCGCTCGGGCAGCGCGTCCAGGTCCGCGAGCAGGCGTTCGAGCAATACCTCGGAGTCGCGCTCGCCGGCCAGCGCGTCCGCGGCCTCGCGCAGCCGGGTACGCAGGCGTGTGGCGGGCTCCGGGTCGAGCAGCGGCGCGCAGGTGGCCAGCGCGCTGCGGATGCGTCTGGCGGCCACTCGCGCCTGGTGCGCGGCGTCCTCCTCACCCGCGCCCAGGCGGGGCAGCTGGTCGATGAACGCGCCCGCCTCGCCGACCAGATGGGCGAGCAGGATCTCGCCGGCGGAGGTGTCCTCGGCCGCCGCGCGCGGTCGGGGAATGCTCGTCGCCTGCTTGCTACTCCGGCCCACGTCTGCGCCTCCGGGTCTCGATGAGGTGCTCCTGCACGTCGCGAAGCCGGGTGCCGTCGGCCGCCGTCGCGTGCCTGGTCCAGGTACCGTCCCGGTCGAGGTGCCAGGACGCGGTCTCCGCGCTCATCCCCAGGTCCATGAAGGACGTCATCTCGTCGCGGTGTCGATCGCCGCGCAGCCGCACCGCCGCCTCGACCCTGCGGTCGAGATTGCGGTGCATCAGGTCGGCGCTGCCGATCCACACCTCGGGCTCGCCGCCGCCGGCGAAGACCCACACCCTCGAGTGTTCCAAAAATCGGCCGAGAATACTGCGCACTCGGATGGTCTCGGACAACCCGGGAACCCCCGGCCGCAGCGCGCAGATGCCCCGGATCCACAGGTCCACCGGGACGCCCGCCTGCGAGGCGCGGTACAGCGCGTCGATCACCAGTTCGTCCACCAGCGAGTTGGACTTCAGCCGGACGTAGGCGGGCAGGCCCGCCTCGTGGTTGGCCACCTCCCGCTCTATCCGCTCGACCAGTCCGTTGCGCAGCGAGTGCGGCGCGACCAGCAGGCGCCGGAAGGACTGCGCGCGCGAGTAGCCGGAGAGTCGGTTGAACAGGTTCGACATGTCCTCGCCGACCTGCGGGTCGGCGGTCAGCAGGCCCAGGTCCTCGTACAGGCGGGCGGTCTTGGGGTTGTAGTTGCCGGTGCCGATGTGGCAGTAGCGGCGCAGCGCGTCGCCCTCCTGGCGCACCACCAGGCACAGCTTGGAGTGCGTCTTCAGGCCCACCACGCCGTGCACGACGTGGCAGCCGGCCTGCTCCAGCTTGCGTGCCCAGGTGATGTTGGCGTGCTCGTCGAAGCGGGCCTTGAGCTCGACCAGGACCAGCACCTGCTTGCCCGATTCGGCCGCGTCCACCAGCGCGTCCACGATCGGCGAGTCGCCCGAGGTGCGGTACAGGGTCTGCTTGATCGCGAGCACGTTCGGATCGGCCGCGGCCTGCTCCAGGAAGGCCTGGACCGACGTCGCGAACGAGTCGTAGGGGTGGTGCACCAGGATGTCGCGCTTGCGCATCGCGGCGAACACGTCGGCGGCCTGCGCGGTCTCCACCTCGGCCAGGTCGCGGTGGGTGCCGGCGACGAAGCGGCCGAACTTCAGCTCCGGCCGGTCCAGGTCGGCGATCGCGTGCAGCCCGGTCAGGTCCAGCGGCCCCGGCAGCGGGTAGACCTCCTTCTCGCCCACGCCCAACTCGCGCACCAGCAGGTCGAGCACGTGGGGGTCGATGGTCTCCTCGACCTCGAGCCGCACCGGCGGGCCGAACCGGCGGCGCATCAGCTCCCGCTCCAGCGCTTGGAGCAGGTTCTCCGCGTCGTCCTCCTCCACCTCCAGGTCCTCGTTGCGGGTGACCCGGAACGCGTGGTGGCCGAGCACGTCCATGCCCGGGAACAGATCGCCCAGGAACTCGGCGATCACCTCCTCCAACGGCACGAAGCGGGCCGGCGAGGTCTCCACGAAGCGCGGCAGCAGCGGCGGCACCTTGACCCGGGCGAAGTGCTCGTTGCCCGAGCGCGGGTTGCGCACGATCACGGCCAGGTTCAGCGACAGGCCGGAGATGTACGGGAAGGGGTGCGCCGGGTCGACCGCCAACGGGGTGAGCACCGGGAAGACCCGCTCGCGAAAGAGCGCGTAGAGCGATTGCCGCTCGCCGTCGGTGAGGTCGTCGAAGCGCAGCAGCTGGATGTCGGCCTCGCCGAGCGCGGGCAGCACGTCGTGGTGGAAGCAGGTGGAGTGGCGGGCCATCAGCGCACGGCTGCGCGACCAGATGTTCTCCAGCACCTCGCGCGGCTGGAGTCCGCTCGCCGCGCGTACGGCCAGGCCGGTGGCGATCCGGCGCTTGAGGCCGGCCACCCGGACCATGAAGAACTCGTCGAGGTTGGACGCGAAGATGGCCAGAAATCGAGCCCGCTCCAGGAGCGGGGTGCTCGGATCCTCGGCGAGTTCGAGCACCCGCTCGTTGAACGCCAGCCAGCTGCCCTCGCGGTCCAGGAACCGGTCCGGGGGCAGCTCGGACTCCGCGTGCACCACGGCCGCGGTGACGGCCGTGCCGCCGTTCTTCGCCGGCGGCACGGCCACGGTGAGGTGTCGGGAGGATCGTGCGGCGGGAGTCTCGGCGTTCATCGGACCATTGTCTTTTCGCGACGGTCTATGCGCACCTGTACGAAGGCGCCCCGAAACAGTTGTTCGCCAGGTTTCACACGGTGTTCAACGTCGGTACATCACATCGACTGTATGCACACGAAAGCCCAAACGGGTATAGACCTTGACCGCCGGCTCGTTGTCCGCGTCCACATACAGCAGTATTTCGGCGAGCGGCACGCCGTCGACGGTGCGCTCGGCCAGGTGTCGCAGGCCCACCGCGGTCAGCAGCGCGCCCAGGCCGCGACCCTGCGCGGCGGGGTCGACGCCGACCACGTACACCTCGCCCAGCGGGCCGGAGTCCGCCGTCGCGGGGTGCGTCTTGGTCCAGTGGAAGCCGAGCAGCTCGCCGGTGTTCGCGTCCTCGGCGAGGAAGAAGCCGGCCGGGTCGAACCACGGTTCGGCGAACCGCCGGGTCAGGTCCTCGACCGTCCACGCGCCCTGCTCGGCGTGGTGGGCGAACGCCTTCGCGTTCAGCGCGAGCCAGGCCCGGTCGTCCGCCCCCGGGCGGAAGGTGCGCAGCCGGACGTCGGCGGGCGTGGCGACCTCGGGCACCGGGGTGCCTGCCACCCGGCGCATCTGCCACAACTCGCGGAACGCGGTGAAGTCCAGCGCCTCGGCCAGGCGCCCGGCCGCCGGCAGCTTGCCGTGCGCCCACACCCGCAGCCGGCCCCGCTCGTCGACCCGCGCGGCCTCGGCGAGCACGGCTTCGAGCAGCGCCCGACCCAGGCCCGCGCCGCGCGCGGGCGGCACCACGAACAGTTCGGCGGTGGGCCCGTCCACCGGGTCCGCGCCGTCGAGGTGCGCGAAGCCGACGATCCCGGAGGCGTCGCGGGCCAGCAATTCGCGGGCCGAGGGCGCGCCGTGGCGCAGCTCGAGGCGGGACTGCTCGGACAACGGCGCCGCGCCGTCGACGCCGGCCGCCGCCTCCGCCAGGGCCAGTACGGCGGCGGCGTCATCCGCCGAGGCCCGATTCACCGTCTCGATCGACACATCCGCGAGGTCCATGACGTCCACGGTACTGAGCGGCGCCGGGAGCCGTCCCGGCGCCGTCGGCGCGGCCGGGACGGTCAGCCGCAACCGCAGCTGCGTCGGACCACCAGCGTGGACGGGAAGGTGCGCACCCGCGGGTCGCCGGCGGCGGCCGGTTCGCGCTCCAGGGCCAGCTCCACCGCGGCGCGGGCCATGCCCGGCCGGTCGGAGGTGACCGTGGTCAGCGGCGGGTCGGCGATGGCCGCCTCGGCGATGTCGTCGAAGCCGACCACGGCGAGGTCGTCCGGCACCCGCAGGCCCACCTCGCGCGCCGCGTGCAGCACGCCCATCGCCTGGTCGTCGGTCGAGCAGAACAGCGCCCGGGGCCGGTCCGGCCCGGACAGCAGGGACAGCGCGACCTGGTAGGCGCCGAAGCGGCCGAAGGGAGCCTCGTGCAGCAGGCCCTCGGTGGGCAGTCCGCGCTCGGCCAGCGCCCGCCGCCAGCCGGTGACGTGGTCGGTGACCGGGTCGCCCGAGTCGGGGGTGGTGGGCGGTCCGCCGAGGCAGTCCACCCGGGTGAAGCCGTGCGTGTCGACCAGGTGCCGGACCGCCGTGTAGGCGCCCTGGACGTCGTCCAGGATGACCGCGTCGCCGCCCAGCGCGTCGGGTTGGCGGTGCATCAGCACCACCCGCACGTCGCGGGTGGCGATCTCGCGCGCGGCGCGCTCGGAGGGGCCCTGGCTGACCAGCACGAGGCCGGACACCTGCATGCCGAGGAACGCGCGCACGTAGTGCAGTTCGCGGTCGTCCTCGTAGTCGGAGTTGCCGATCAGCACCAGCCGGCCCTGCTCGAACGCGGCCTGCTCGACGGTGTGCGCGAGTTCGGCGAAGAACGCCTGCCGGGCGTCGGGCAGCACCAATCCGATCAGGTTCGTGCGGCGGCTGGCCATCGCCTGGGCCACGCTGTCGGGGCGGTAGCCGAGCTTGTCTATGGCCGCGAGTACACGCTCGCGCGTGGCCGGGGCGACCGGGCGCGGGCCGTTGTTGACGACGTAGGAGACCACCGCGGTGGAGGTCCCCGCGAGGCGGGCGACGTCGTCGCGGGTCACTTTGGGCACGCGGTCATTGTAGGGACGAGGACCGGCGCGGCTCACGGGAGTTCACAACCTGGACGCGGGGACGGGACGCTCCTCCGCGTTCTTCCGGATAAGTCTGTTTTGTAGGCATGGGCGCCGGATGTGCCGCCCGGTCGGTCGACTGGGCGGGGTTCACTTGCGCACCCCGGCCGCCCGGATGCGCGGACACGGGTCGTTCGGGTGTGCGGGCTCACACCCGCTCGGCGACCGCGACGTCCCCGACACCCCGGTCGGGTACCACGAACCGGTAGCCGACGTTGCGCACGGTACCGATCAGCGACTCGTGCTCCGGCCCGAGTTTGGCCCGCAGCCGGCGCACGTGCACGTCCACCGTGCGGGTGCCGCCGAAATAGTCGTATCCCCACACCTCCTGCAGCAGCTGGGCCCGGGTGAACACCCGGCCCGGGTGCTGCGCGAGGTACTTGATCAGCTCGAACTCCTTGAACGTCAGATCGAGCACCCGCCCGCGCAGCTTCGCGCTGTAGGTGGCCTCGTCGATGCTCAGGTCGCCGTTGCGGATCTCGGTGGGCTCGTCCTCCGCGCCCTGCGCCGCCTGGAGCCGGCCGATCGCCAGCCGCAGGCGGGCCTCGACCTCCGCCGGCCCGGCGGTGTCCAGGAGCACGTCGTCGACGCCCCAGTCGGCGGTCAGCGCGGCCAGGCCGCCCTCGGTGGCCACCAGGACCAGGGGGGCGCCGACCCCGGTGGTCCGCAGGACCCGACACAGACTGCGCACCTGGGGGAGGTCACGCCGGCCGTCGACCAGGATGACGTCGGCGGCGGGCGCGTCGACCAGGGCGGAGGCCTCGGCCGGGGCCACCCGTACCTGGTGCAGCAGCAGTCCGAGCGCGGGCAGCACCTCGGCAGACGGCTGGAGCGCGTTCGTGAGCAGCAGCAGGGCACTCAACGGGACACCTCCCAAAAACAGGCACAAAACACGAAAGGACCCGGGGCATCGTCGCCCGGATCCTTCATCGGTCGCCGACTCGTCCGATTCCGTAACCGTTGGGGAACCACTACCGGGGTCCTTGGGGTGTGCCCGTCATCGGAGGAGAGCCTGCGGGGCCAGGATAGCGAACATGTCTCGAGGAACCGACCCACCCGGGGATCTTCCCGCACTGCGGACACCCCACCCGACATTCGGCGACCCGCCGTTCACCGGAATGCCTGCACCCGAGCAGGCCGTGTTGTGCACCGACGACGACGTGCGGATCAGCGCGGTACACGGGCTCGCGGCGGGTTCCGCGGCGGGTTTCGGGGCACTCGATCGGGTCTTCGTGGTCGCCCACGGGTTCACCGGATCGTGGCGGCGACCGGCGGTCCGCACGGTCCTGCGCGGGTTGCGCCGGCACGGCGGGGTGATCGGGTTCGACTTTCGCGGACACGGCGCGTCCACCGGGCTGAGCACGGTCGGCGACCGCGAGGTGCGCGACCTGGAGGCGGCGATCGGCTGGGGTCGCCGGCTCGGCTACCGCCGAGTGGTCACCGTCGGCTTCTCGATGGGCGGCGGGGTCGTGCTGCGGCACGCGGCGCTGTACACCGGGCCCGCCGCGGTGGTCGCGGTCAGCGCGCCCGCCCGCTGGTACTACCGGGGGACCGCGCCGATGCGGCGGGTGCACTTCGCGATCGAACGCCCGACCGGCCGGGTGCTCGCCCGGCTCGCGCTCGGCACCCGGATCTCCGCCGAGCCCTGGCACCCGGTCCCGCTCGCCCCGTTCGAGGCCGCCGCCGCGCTCGCGCCCACGCCGCTGCTCGTGGTGCACGGCGATCGCGACCCCTATTTCCCGCTCGACCACCCCCGGCAGATCCACGCCGCGGCCCGGCCGCCGAAGGAGTTGTGGATCGAACCCGGCCTCGGGCACGCCGAGAACGCGGTCGACGCCGAGCTGGTGGATCGGATCGGCCGGTGGGCCCGGGCGCACACCGAAGGGTGATCCGCGCGCCGGGCGGACCGAAGGGCTCGTCCGGAGGCGTCATCATGGATGCTGCACGCCTCGGCGCCGGTCGGCACCGGGACGGCGCATCGACACACCGGGACACCGACACACCGGGACACCGGCGGACCCACACACGACGCAGACACACGGGAGGGCGCGCGATGGCGGTCGGCACCATGCGGTACTGGGCCGCGGCGAAGGAGGCCGCGGGCACGCCGGAGGAGCCGTACGACGCGGCCACCCTCGCCGAGGCGCTGCGCCGGGCCCGGGAGCTTCACGGCGGCTCGACCCGCTTCGAGGCGGTCGTCGCGAACTGCTCGTTCGTGGTGGACGGGGACCCGGTCGGCCGTCGCGACCACGCGGCGGTCGTCCTGACCGAGGGCGGCACCGTCGAGGTCCTGCCCCCCTTCGCCGGCGGATGAGCGGCCCCGACGGTCGCCCGGCGGGCGACCGATACGACGAGCCGGCCGGCTACGACCCGGCCGCCGGATACCCGGGGGAGCACGTCGCCCAGGGGTATCCGGGACACCCGGGAGACCCGGGGCAGCCGTACGGCGGGCAGCCCGTCGAGTCCTACGGCGCCGTTGCCGCGCAGGCGGGGCAGTACGGGCAACCGCACCCGCAGCAGGCCGACCACGCGGCCTACGGCTATCAGGTGGAGCAGTATCCGCAGGGATACCAGGACCCGATGGCGGACCAGGCGGCCGGCGGCGGGTACGGCTACCCGGATCCGCAGGGTGTGCCGGCTTCGGGCGGCTACGGCTACGACGGCGCGACGGACGTACTGCCCGCGATCACCGAATCCGGATTCGGGGCCTACGGCGGCGACGGCTACGGCGGGGGCGAGTACGCCGGCGCGACCGAGGTGATGCCGGCGATCGTGGACGACGCGGGTGGGCACGGCGGCCATGGGACCGGGTTCGAGCCGGAGTTCGAGCCGGGGGCCGACTACGGTGCCGAGTTCGGCGCGGGCACCGACTTCGCCGCCGACATCGACTTCGATCCCGGCACCACGTTCGATCCGGATGTCGACTACGCGGCCGACCCCGACCCCCGGGTCGGGACGGAGTCCGCTCCCGCGTCGCTTCCGGTGCCCGCGCCCCGGCGCGGCGACTCGCCCACGCGCGCGTCGCGGTCGGCCAGGACGCCCATCTGGGATCCGCCCGGCCTGCTGCCGGGACTGTGCACGGTCGGGCTGGCCGGTGTGCTCGCGGTCACCGCGATCGCCGGGAAGCCCGCGCTCCTGCTGGGTATCGCGTTCCTCCAGGTGCTCACCGCCGTCGGGTGGTTCCGGCTGAACGGCATGTGGCCGGCGCGCCAGGGCATCGCGCTGGTGGTGCTGGTCGCGTTCGGTACCGACGCGGCGGTCTACGCCAAGGGTGAGCAGGGGCTGGCGAGTGTGCCGGCGGTGCTCGCCGGCGCGTTGTTGGTGACGTTGGCCATGCAGGCCCGAAGCGGAGCCCGGCCGGGGGAGTTGTTGCCGGCGCTGACGGTGACCACGTCCGCCGCGCTGATCACCGCCTTCGACGTGGCCTATCTGGTCGCGGGCGATCTGTCGGGCGGCCCGGTCGACGCCGGCGCGGCGGTGGTGCCGGCGGTGCTGGCGGCGGGTGTCGCGACGCTGGTCCGGGCGGTTCCGCTGCCCCCGGCGATCGCGGCGATCCCGTCCTGGCTGCTCGGCTCCGCGGCGGGCGCCGCCGCGGCGGTCTCGCTCGGCGGCGAGGCGCCGTACGCCGCGCTGCTCGGGGCCGGTGCCGCGGCGCTCGCACTGCTCGGTCGACGAGTGGCCGGCTACGACCATCCGTCCCGGTTCGTGCACTTCACCGCCGGTGTGTCCCTGCCGCTCGCGCTCGCCGCGCCGGCCGCGTATCTGTTGGGCCGGGTCATGATCGGCTGATTGACCGTGCATCGGCGGTCTCGTCACGGGAGGATGCGGCCATGCCGTGGATACGCCGCCGGTCCCGCCCCGGGACGCGGGATGAACCGCCGGGCCCGCCCGCTCGTGAAGCGGGTGTGCTGCAACGTTCGGACGTGCTCGGCGCCGAGGCGCAGGCGGACCCGGCGGCCGCTCGCGCCTTCCTCGCGCGCACCGCCCCCGAGGACGACCGACCCGCCGCCGACCCGCTGCACTCGGCGTCCCGAATATCCACCGCCGACGAGGCGGTCATCCGCACCCTCTACCTCGAACATGGCGGCCCGCTCCTGGGGTTCGCGCTGCGTCTGACCGGCGGTGACCGGGCCTGGGCCGAGGACGTGGTGCAGGAGACCCTGCTGCGGGCCTGGCGCCACCCCGAAGCCCTCGACCCCGGCCGGGGTTCGGTCCGCGGCTGGTTGTGCACCGTGGCCCGCAACGTGGTGATCGACGTCGGCCGCGCCCGCCGCGCCCGGCCGCCCGAGACCGGCGACGCGGTGCTCGCGACGGTGCCCGACGAGGGCGCGGAGGCCGAGTTCGAGCGGGCCGTGCTCGCCTGGGACGTCGCCGACGCGATGGCCGCGCTGAGCCCCGAGCACCGCGCGGTGTTGCTGGAGACGTACTACCGGGGCAGTTCGGTGGCCGACGCCGCCAAGACCCTCGGCGTGCCCGAGGGCACGGTCAAATCACGGACGTACTACGCGCTGCGAGCGCTGCGTGTGGCCTTGGAGGAAAGGGGGTTGGTCCCGTGACGGACATCGGCGACGAGGGCACGACGACGAACGGCACCACTCCCGGCACGAACCCGCCGTCGCCCGCCCGGCCGCCGGGATCGCCCGCCCCGCTGGGTTGCGCGGTCGCGCGCCTGGACCTCGGCGCCTTCGTGGTCGGCGCGCTGGACGAGGACGAGGCCGCCCGGGTGCGCACCCACGTGGCCGGCTGCCCGCGCTGCCGGGCCGAGTACGAGGAACTGGCCGGCCTGCCCCGGATGCTCGCCCGGCTGAGCGAGCCGGAGGCGCGGGCCAGCGGCGCGGGCGCGCGGGGGGCGGCCCCCGCGCGGTTGTTGTCCGCCGCCGCCGAGCGGGCCGACCGGGGTCGGCGGCTGCGCTCGCTGGCCGCCGCGGCCGCGGCGGTGCTGGTGCTGCTGGCGGGCCTCACCGGCTGGGCGCTCGGCGACACCGGCCGCGACGGGGACACCGCGGCGGCGCCGACGGGCACGGTCCCGGGCACGCCGACCGCGCCGGCCGCCCCGCCAGGCACCGCGACGGCGCCCGCGCAATCGGGCGGCCGTACCGTGCGCGCGGGCGATCCACGCTCCGGCGCGGGCGCCGAACTGCGCTACGCGGCGACCGCGTGGGGCAGCAGCGTGGACCTGTCGCTGTCCGGGATCCGCCCCGGCACCCGCTGCCGGTTGGACGTCTACGGCACCAAGGGCCGGGTGGAGACCGCGTCCTCGTGGGTGGTGCCCGACGGCGAGTACCCCTCGGCCGATCCGATCCGGGGCGCGACCAGCATCCCCGTCGGCGAGATCGTCCGCTTCAGCGTCAGGACCGTCGGCGGCGGCGAACAACTCTTGGAGATTCCACCCGCACAACCCTGACAAATAACGACTAATCCCACAGCTATCTCAAGATACGGACATATTTGTCTCGCATGATGGGACATGCATGACAGTGGCGGTCATCCGTCCCTACGATCGTGGTGTGAAGCGACAGGCGGATGACCTCACCAAGCGGCGCGCAGTGGACCTGTGCCGCACGCAGACCTGCCTGTGTTGCGCTGACTGACTTGTCGACAGTCGTCGTTCGGCGATCCACCCGCGGTGGATCGCGACCGACCGTCGGCCCCGGGACCCGGGCCGTGTGACGACACGGCGGAACGGGCACCCGGCTCCCGCGTGAAACACCCCTGACACACGTACATCCCCGCATGCGGCGGCGCCGCGGCATGCCCGGGTGTGTCGCGAACGTGTGTCGCGAACGTGCACCCCGACATCCGCGAGATCCCGCGCACTTCTGCACCGGAGGTATCCCATGAGCCGCTCCGACGTTCTGGTAGACGCCGACTGGGTCCAGGCCCACCTGGACGACCCGAAGGTCGTCCTCGTCGAGGTCGACGAGGACACCAGCGCCTACGTCAAGAACCACATCCGCGGTGCGGTGCGCATCGACTGGCGCGACGACCTGCAGGACCCGGTCAAGCGCGACTTCGTCGACGAGGCCGGCTTCTCGGCGCTGCTGTCCGCCAAGGGCATCGCCAACGACGACACCGTCGTGCTCTACGGCGGCAACAACAACTGGTTCGCGTCCTACGCCTACTGGTACTTCAAGCTCTACGGCCACGGCGACGTCAAGCTGCTCGACGGCGGTCGCAAGAAGTGGGAGCTCGACTCCCGTGAGCTGGTCGTCGAGGTGCCCGAGCGCGCCGCGACCACCTACACGGCCAAGCCGCAGGACACCTCGATCCGCGCCTGGCGCGACGACGTGCTCGCCGCCATCGGTTCGCTGAACCTGGTCGACGTGCGCTCGCCCGACGAGTTCTCCGGCAAGCTGCTCGCCCCGGCGCACCTGCCGCAGGAGCAGTCGCAGAAGGCCGGCCACGTGCCGACCGCGAAGAACATCCCGTGGTCGAAGGCCGCCAACGACGACGGCACCTTCAAGACCAACGAGGAACTCACCGCGCTGTACGAGGGCGAGGGTGTGGACCTGGCGAAGGACACCATCGCCTACTGCCGGATCGGCGAGCGCTCCGCGCACACGTGGTTCGTCCTGCACGAGCTGCTGGAGCAGGGCAACGTGCGCAACTACGACGGCTCGTGGACCGAGTACGGCGCGCTGGTCGGCGTGCCGATCGAGCTCGGCGACGGCAAGTGACCGACGGCTACACCCACCCGAACGCAGGGAGCAGGAACGATGTGCGGTGCGAAGGCCGGCGGCCCGGATCTGGCAGGAGTTGACGTGGCGAAGGAAACCATCATCCAGGGGGCGGTGACCAAGGGCGGGCAGCCGATCAACGGTTATGTGCGCCTGCTCGACGCGGGTGGCGACTTCACCGCCGAGGTGCCCACGTCCGCGACCGGCCAGTTCCGGTTCTTCGCGGCACCCGGCAACTGGACCGTCCGGGCGCTCGTGCCCGGTGCGACCGTGGACCGCAGCGTGGTGGTGTCCGAGAAGGGCACCGTCGCCGAGGTCGAGATCGCGGTCTGACACGCCGACGGGGCGGATCTCCTTCGGACGTACACCCACGGAATCCGCCACCGCTCGGTGCGATACGGCCTCGCCCCTCCCCACGTGCTCGGGGGAGGGGCGCGGTCGTTCGGTCGTGCACCCGGTGTGTCCCGCCCGTCGTCGGGGCAGAAAGGTTTCCGTATCGTCGGGGGGAACCGCCCGGCGCATCGGGGCACCGGAGCAAGGCGCGACGCCGGGAGGCAACACGTGGCATGGGCGATTGTGATCATCGCGGGGATCCTGGAGACCGGCTTCGCCATCATGCTCAAGCAGAGTCACGGATTCACCCGGCTGTGGCCCACCGTCGGCTTCGCCGCCTGCGCGCTGGGCAGCTTCGGACTGCTCACCTACGCGCTCAAGTCTCTGGAGGTCGGCCCCGCCTACGCGGTGTGGACCGGGATCGGCGCGGCGGGCACCGCGCTCGTGGGCATCTGGCTGCTGAACGAGAGCTCGTCCCCGCTCAAACTGATCTCGATCGCCCTGGTCCTGCTCGGCGTGATCGGCCTGAACATCTCCGGGATCAGCCACTGACACCGGCGCGTCGGGCCCGGCCGGTCAGTACACCAGCGCCTGGGCCCCGTCGGCCAGCGCCTCCTGCACGAACACCTGGGCGCCCGCGATCCGCACCCCCGGCAGCACGTCGTCCCCGGTGATCTCACGCCGCGCCGCGCACTGCGTGCACAACGTCACCCGTCCGCCCGCGAGCAGCGCGTCGAGCAGATCCGGCAGCGGCGCGGCGTGCGGGAGTTCGAACTCGGCGGCCCGCCCGGGCAGCGCGAACCAGGACGACTCGCCGGTGAGCCACAACGACACGTCGACCCCCGACGCGAGCGCCACCGACGCCACGGTGAACGCCTGGGAGCAGCGCTCCGGCGCGTCCTGACCTGCGGTGACCTTGACCACGAGAGATCGCTTCACGGCTCGCAGCCTATACACTGAGGCCGTTTGGCACCCGGCCGGGGCGATCCGGCCGCCCCGTACGAAGCACGAGGAGCACCCGGGCGATGCACATCTTCTTCATTGCGCTGCTGGCCGTGGTCGGCGTCCTCGTCGCGTGGTTCGCCGCGCTGACCGTGTCCAAGCTGTACAAGGGCCAGAACTGAGCCGACGCCCGGTAGGCTGACCGGCCGTACCCGACCCTCGGAAGCGGCCCTCCCCACCATGATCGAAATCCCGGACGACCTGCACTTCGACGCCGTCCCCCTCGCGTTCCTGCTCGGCACCTGGGAAGGCGCCGGTGTCGGCGACTACCCGACGATCGAGGCGTTCCGCTTCGGCCAGCAGGTCACCTTCGGCTACATCGCGAACAAGCCGTTCCTGACCTACACGTCGCGGACCTGGCTGCTCGACGACGCGGGGGAGCGGGTGCGCCCGCTGGCCACCGAGACCGGCTTCTGGCGCTCCAAGCTGGACGGTTCGGTCGACGTCACGCTTGCCCACCCGACCGGCATCGTGGAGATCTGGCTCGGCAAGGTGGAGGGCCCGCGCCTGGAGATGCGCACCGACGTGGTCGCGCGCACCGAGGACGCCAAGGAGTACACCGCCGGACACCGGCTCTACGGCCTGGTCAAGGGCGAGCTGATGTACGCCTACGACATGGCCGCCATGGGACACCCGCTCCAGGCACACGTCTCGGCGCAGCTCAAGCGGGTCGACGCGGAACTCGCGGCCGAGTAGTCGCCCGCTCGGCCGGCCCGGCGGGCGCCGCGCACTCGTAAACTTCCCTGCGTGAGCACTGACTGGAAGCACGAGCTTCGCGAGAAGGGCTACCGGCTCACGCCGCAGCGCCAACTCGTCCTCGAAGCGGTGAACGCCCTGGGCCACGCGACACCGGACGAGATCCTGGTGGAGGTGCACAAGACCGCCGGCGGGATCAACATCTCGACCGTCTACCGCACCCTCGAACTGCTCGAACAGCTCGACCTGGTCACCCACACCCACCTCGGGCACGGTGCGCCGACCTATCACCCGGCGGACGCCGGCGGCCATCTGCACCTGGTCTGCCGGGACTGCCGCCGGGTGATCGAGGTGGGTACGGAGGTCGCCGCCGGGATGGGCGAGCGGCTGCGCGACGAGCACGGGTTCGACATCGATCTCGCGCACTTCGCGATCTTCGGCCGCTGCGCGGAGTGCACGGCGGCCCGGGCGAACTGAGGTTCCTTCGACGGGTCTCGTACTGTGGGGGCATGCCCACGAGCCCTTTGTTGACCCTGCCCGGCGCGGTCGCCGCGGAAGCCCCCGACGCCGGCGTCGCCGCGCACTACGGCGACCCCCTGCGCGAACAACGTCGGCTGGAGGCGGGCGAGGGCTTCGTCGACCTGTCGCACCGCGACGTGATCCGGGTGTCCGGCCCGGACCGGCTGAGCTGGCTGCACTCGCTGACCACACAGCACCTGACCGAGCTGAAGCCGCACGAGGCCACGCTGACGCTGGTGCTGAGCCCGCACGGACACATCGAGCACGCGCTGTACGGGGTGGACGACGGCGAGGCATTTTGGGCCCACGTCGAACCCGGTGAGGCGCCGGCCCTGGTCGAGTTCCTGGACCGCATGCGCTTCATGTTGCGGGTCGAGGTCGCCGACGTGTCCGCCGACTTCGCCGTCGTGCACGAGGCGGGCGGGGAAGCTCCCGACGATGTGCTGGTCCGGGAGACCGGGTACGGCCGCGAGGTGTTCCTGCCCCGCGAGCGGTTGGCGGCGTATGGGCGAGAGCACGCGCATCCGGCGGGCATGTGGGCCTACGAGGCGTTGCGGATCGCGGCGCACCGGCCCCGGCGCGGCCTGGAGACCGACCACCGCACGATCGTGCACGAGCTGGGCCTGATCGACACCGCCGTGCACCTGGACAAGGGTTGCTACCGGGGGCAGGAGACGGTCGCGCGGGTGCACAACCTGGGCCGCCCGCCGCGGCGCCTGGTCTTCCTGCACCTGGACGGCACCCAGGAGACGCTGCCGGCGCACGGCGCGCCGGTGGAACTCGCGGGCCGCCAGGTCGGGTTCGTCACCAGCGCGGCGCGCCACCACGAACTCGGCCCGATCGCGCTCGCGCTGATCAAGCGCAACACCGCCGTGGACGCCGAACTCCTGGCCGGCGGGGTGCCGGCGACGCAGGAGATCGTGGTCCCCGCGTAGCGCCACCCCTTTGCCCGTGCCCCACGGGCAGCGGGCGCGCTAGCGGATCTCGCGGCGGCGGATGCGGTGCAGGCGCCGCCGCTGCGAGCGGTCCAGGGTGAAGTAGGCGACGACGGGCAGGCCGATCGCGACCGCCACGATGGTCCAGGCGATCCAGGACGGCAGCACGATCAGCGCGATGATGGCGACGACGATCCCGGCCGCGATGTACGGCCCGCGATGCGACATGGTCAACCCCCTTCGGTCGGTGAACCTGTCGCCATTCTCCTTCCCCGTGAAGCCCGGGAACATGGGGAGAACCCCCGGGAAGCGGGCTTCGCGACCCTGGGATTTCTCGGGGTCGTCGTGGCCGCGACCGGGCTCACATGTCGACGACGAGGGTCATCGGGCCGTCGTTGACCAACGCGACGCGCATGTCCGCGCCGAAGACGCCGGTGGCCACCTCGGCGCCCAGCGCCCGCAGCGCCGCGACCACCTCGGCCACCAGCGGTTCGGCCACCGGCCCGGGCGCGGCCTCGTTCCAGGTGGGCCGACGACCCTTGCGGGCATCGCCGTAAAGCGTGAATTGCGAGATCACCAGCAACGGTGCGGCCAGATCGGAGCAGGACTTCTCGCCGTCGAGCACGCGCAGGCTCCACAACTTCGCGGCCAGTCGGCGGGCGATCTCGGGGGTGTCGGTGTGCGTGACGCCGACCAGGACGCACAGTCCGGGGCCCACGATCGAGCCGACCGTCACCTCCCCGTCGTCCCCGTCGACGGTCACGGAAGCCTCGGTCACCACTTGCAGGACGGCACGCATGGGCCCATTCTGCACACCCGTCCGGATCGATTCCGCGCCATGTGGCACGCGACGGTCTGCCCGACATGACACGATGCGTCTCATGGTGGATCTTCCCGACGGAGTGGCCCCGGAGGCCATCCGCGCCCTCACGCTGAGTCGGGTTCGCGAACTCATGCGTGACGCCCAGCGCGAGGAGAACGATCTGTCCTATCTGCGGAGGTTGCTCCAGGGGCGGATCGACATCCTGCGCGCCGAACTGGCCCGGCGGTCCGGCGGGGACGGCGCCGAGCCGAAATCGCCGGTGGTGGGCCGGCTGCCCGAGATCCTGTCCGAATCCAGACCGCCCGCCCGGGGTGCCCGGCACGTCAACGTGCAGCCGCCGCGCACCGATCGTTACCGGAGCTGGATCGAGCGACTGCTCGCCGACGTGGGCCTGTCCGACCTCGCCGCGCACACCGACGCCGAGCTGGGCGAGGCGCTGGACAAGCTCGCCGGCCACGAGCAGGAGGTCTCCTCCCGTCGGCACCGCCTCCAGCGCACGGCCGACGACTGCGCCGCCGAGATCACCCGGCGCTACCGCGAGGGAGAGGCCAAGGTGGAGGACCTGCTGTCCGGGCGCTGACCCCCCGGGGACGGCGAAGCCGGTCGGCTCCCGGCCCGAGGGACCGCTCGCGGTTGTTAGCGGGGTGCTTGCAAGAGCAAGCGCGATGTGTGCATGCTGGGGACATGGCAGGTCTGAACGTCGGCTCGCTGGGTGAATACATCCGGGAGCAACGCCGCAACGCGCAATACTCGCTTCGGCAACTCGCCGAGGTGGCCGGGGTGTCCAACCCCTACCTCAGTCAGATCGAGCGTGGTTTGCGGCGGCCGAGCGCGGAGATCCTCCAGCAGATCGCCAAGGCGCTGCGCATCTCCGCCGAAACGCTCTACGTGCAGGCGGGCATCCTCGACGAACGCGAGGAGGGCGACCGCGAGGTGCGCACCGCGATCATGGCGGATCCGGCGATCAACGACCGTCAAAAGCGGGTGCTCGTGGAGATCTACGAGGCATTCCGCAAGGAGAACGCACAGGACGGTGCCGTGCGGGACGTACCGGGCGCCGCCGACGCAACCGAGAACGGCAAGGCCGGCCGGGCCACGACCGATCTTTCGATCCACACGCACAAGGAGTGAGGAACACCATGGCGATCGCCACGGACCTGAGGAAGACCCTGACCGAGACCACCCCGTTCTACGCCGTCGCCGGCGCGGGCGACCTGGTGGTGGAGAAGCTGCGCGAGCTGCCCGAGCGGTTCCGGACCGAGGTCGTCACCGACCCGAAGGTGATCCGCGAGCGCATCCAGACGCTCCCCGACCGCACCCAGATCTTCGCCAGGTCGCAGGTGGACCGGGCCCGGGGGATCTACGACGACCTCGCCGCCCGCGGCGAGAAGCTGGTCAAGCGCGGCGACCGGCACGACGACACCACGCCCGTCGCCGAACCCCCGGCCGCGCCGGCCGCGAGCCGGGCGAAGACCGCCGCGACCGGTGCGAACGCGACCAAGCGGGCCAACGCCAAGCCGCGGACCAAGCCCGCCGCCGAGGCCGGCACCGAGCCGACCACCGGTTCCGGCGCCTGATCCGTCCGCGTCACCATCGTCGGGGCGCGCCCGGCGTGCCAGACTGGAATCCCCCGCACGACGTGGCGGCACCCGGCGGCCGCGCAGAGGAGGATCGATGGGCATGGACATGGCCGATGGTCTGCTGACGGCCAAGTTCGACCAGGCGCTGACGTGGCTTTTCCTCGGCATTCTCCTGCTCAAGGTCTTCTGCCTGTTCGACGCGGCGTTTCGGCGTGAGGACGCGTACCGCGCCGCCGACAAGAAGAAGAAGTCCTTCTGGCTGATCCTGCTCGGCGTCGCGGTCGTGGTCGACGTGCTGCCGACCGGCGGCCTGGGCCTGATGTTCACCCTCGCGGGCCTGGTCGCGGCGATCGTCTACATGGTCGACGTGCGCCCCGCGCTCAAGGAGGTCGGCGGCCGGCGCGGCGGCGGACGCAACAACACGGGGCCCTACGGCCCCTGGTGAGCCGCCTCGTTTGAGGCGGGCGGCGGGCCGGGCAGGGTCCAGCGGATCGTGGTGCCGGCGGTGACCTCGGTGTCCAGCCAGATCCGACCGCCGTGATACTCGACGATCTTCTTGCACATGGCCAGTCCGATGCCGGTGCCGCCGTAGGCGTCCTTCGGGTGCAGGCGCTGGAAGATGACGAAGATCCGGTCGGCGTACTGCGATTCGATCCCGATGCCGTTGTCGACACAGGCGAACTCCCACTGCTCGCCGTTCCAGCGGGCGCTCACGTGCACCCTCGGAGTCTGCTCGGTGCGGAACTTGATCGCGTTGCCGACCACGTTCTGCACGAGCTGCCCGAGCAGCACCGCGTCGCCCGGCACGGTGGGCAGCGGATCGGCGGTGATCTTCGCGTCGCTCTCCTCACGGGCCGCGGCCAGCGCGTGCAGCGCGCGCTCCAGACTCTCCCGCAGGTCGACGTCGCCCAGCTCGGTGTCCAGCCGGCCCACCCGGGAGAACGCGAGCAGGTCGTTGATCAGCGTCTGCATGCGCTTGGCGCCGTCCACGGCGAAGGCGATGTACTGGTCGGCGCGCTCGTCCAGTCGGCCCTGGTACCGCTTCTCCAACAGCTGACAGAAGCTGGCCACCTTGCGCAGCGGCTCCTGCAGGTCGTGCGAGGCCACGTAGGCGAACTGCTCCAACTCCGCGTTGGATCTGCGCAGGTCCTCGGCCTGTTCGTCGATCAGCGCGCGGGCCGCCTCGGTGCTGTGCAACTCCTCCAGGATGCGGTCGCGCATCGAGTTAACGTCGTGCGCGAGCGCGGCGATCTCGGCCGGGCCGCGCCCGGTCAGCGCGTGCTCGTACTCGCCCTCGGTGACCCGCCGGACCTGCTCGCCCAGATGCTCCAGGGGGCTGGTGACCATTCGGCGGAAGAACACCGCGATGGCGATCAACAGCCCGGCGAACAACACCGCCACCGCGATCAGCGTCGCGGTCAGCATGGTGGAGTCGCGCGACAGTTCGTGCCGGGCCGCAGCCCGTTCGTCGCCCAGATCGGCCTGCTGGACCGAGGTCCTCGCGCGCACCGCGTCGAACAGCCCCCTGCCCTGGTCGGGCACCGCGGCGATGCCCGGGCGATCGGCGAAGGCCGGCTCCGCGTAGCCCATCCGCCAGGCCCGGGCCCGGGCGCCCACCTCGACCAGGTCCGCGCGCAGCCGGTCCCCGTCTGCGGAGTTCGGCAGCAGCCGCTCCAGTGCCGCGTAGGCCCGGTCCTCCTCGGACCGCGCCTGCGCGTACGACTCGTGGAAGCTCGGGTCGCCGCTGAGGATCCAGCCGCGCACCGCGGTCTCCTGGTCGACCAGCGCGTTCTCCAGGCGCAGCGCGGCGTTGGCGGCCGGTTCGAGCCGCTCCAGGACGGTGCCGCGGGAGTCGTTCAGCCGGGATATGGCCAGTGCGCCGATCACCGCGGAGATCACGATGACCAGCGCGAGCAGGCCCAGCCCCAGGCCGACGACCTGGCGCATGCGGGGGCCGCCGGGTCGCTTTCGTGGCTCGCGTCGACTCATGCCGTCCGGCCCTCACCGGTCGCCGGGCCGGGCAACACCGGGTGTTCGCCCGCGGCGCCGTGCGGCGGATGGTCCGGATCGTGTCGGAGCAGCAACACCGCGACGTCGTCGTTGAGGCTGTCCCCGTGCAGTTCCTCCACCGCGGCGACGGCGGAGTCGATCAGGTCGTAGCCGGTGCCCCCGGCCGCGAGCAGGCGGGTGACCAGCGGCAACAGGCCGTCGGTGCCCAGGCGTTCCGGGCCCCGGCCGATCCGGCCCTCGATCAGCCCGTCGGTGTAGAGCAGGAGCGACCAGTCCGGGCCGAGGTCGATCGACTCGTACCCCCACCGGCCGTCGGGGAACAACCCGAGCGCCGGTCCGGTGGCGCCCTCGGACAGCGGCGCCACGCCCTCGGGGGTGATCAGCAGCGGGGCCGGGTGGCCCGCGAGGTAGACCCGGCCCCGGCGGCGGTCGGGCTCGATGATGGTCATGCACAACGTGGCGAACATCTCGTCCGAGCGCCGCTCGTGTTCGAAGATTCGTTCCAGCGTGGTGAGCAGGTCACCGCCGGTGAGTCCGGCGAAGATCAGCGAGCGCCAGGCGATCCGCAGGTTGACCCCGAGCGCGGCCTCGTCCGGGCCGTGCCCGCAGACGTCGCCGATCATCACGTGCACCCGCCCGTCGGCGGTCTGCACCGCGTCGTACAGGTCGCCGCCGAGCAGCGCGCGCTGTCGACCGGGGCGGTAGCGGGCGAGAAAGTCGAGGGACGGGTCGCGCAGGATCGGGGCGGGCAGCAGTCCGCGTTCGAGTCGGGCGTTCTCCTGCGCGCGCAACTCCGACTCGACCAGCCGGCGCTGCGACTCGTCGGCCCGCTTGCGCTCCAGGGCGTAGCGGATCGCCCGGGACAGCAGCGAGCCGTCGATCTCCTGCTTGACCAGGTAGTCCTGGGCACCGGCGGCCACCGCGGCCGACCCGCGATGCGCGTCGGCCAACCCGGTCAGCACGATCACCGCGGTCCGCGGCGCGAACGCCAACAGCCGGTGCAGCCCGTTGAGTCCCTCGGCGTCGGGCAGCCCGAGGTCGAGCAGTACACACCCGACGTCCTCGCCGAGTCCGACCATCGCCTCGGCCATCGAGCGCGCCCAGACGATCTCCATCGGATCCGGCGAGTCGGCCAGCAGCTCCTCGACCAGGAAGGCGTCCCCGGCGTCGTCCTCGATCAGCAGCACGCGCAGCGGACGCGCCACGTGGGCGACCGGACCCGATGCGGAGGGGACGGCCACCGGCCCCGTGCGGTAGCCGGTCCGTTCGACCGCTCCGCCGTCGCCGCCGTACGCGGGGCGCACGCCACCACCTCCGGAATGATGCCGCCGCACGGACGCGGCGTCGTTCGGCAATCGAAGTTCGGCAATCGAAAAGGGACGATAGCGCGGGCCGGCCCGAGCCGATAACCGTACGGTCCCCCGGCCCGGACCCCGCACCGCCGTCGCTTCGCGGCGTCGCCCCAGCGAGGAAATGCGCCGGCGACGCCGAGGCCCCGGCCGGCAGGCTCGTCGGCATGACACGGATCACGTTGGTTCGCGGCGACATCACCGAGCAACACGCGGACGCGATCGTGAACGCGGCGAACTCCTCCCTGATGGGCGGCGGCGGCGTCGACGGAGCGATCCACCGCCGGGGCGGCCCGGAGATCCTGGCCGAGTGTCGGGCGCTGCGCGCGGCCGAGCTGGGTCGCGGCCTGGCCACCGGCGCCGCGGTGGCCACCACCGCGGGCCGCCTCCCGGCCCGCTGGGTCATCCACACGGTGGGCCCGGTGTACAGCCGCACCGAGGATCGCTCCGCCCTGCTCGCCTCGTGCTACCGCGAGTGCCTGCGCGTGGCCGACGACCTCGGCGCCTCGACCGTGGCCTTCCCGGCGGTCTCGGCCGGCATCTACGGCTGGCCGATGGACGACGCGGCACGCATCGCCGTGGAGACGGTCCACGGCACACCGTCCGCCGTGACGGAGGCCCGCTTCGTGCTGTTCGAGGCCCGGGCCCATGTCGCCTTCGAGGCGGCGGTGGCCGCGCTGTAGGCCCACGGCGAGCCGGTCGGGTCGCCGGGGGCGGGCACGGCACGACCCCGGATTCGGCTCGCCTCGAAAGCGCGCCGCCGCGTCCTGTGCCACACCCGACCGCCTACGCGAAGGGGCCGAGCCCGCAGGCCCGGCCCCTTCGACGCGTGCACGGGATCCCGCTCACCCGTTCACCGACTTCGTTCGCGACCCACGATCACCCGCCCGAAGGTGTCCCCGACCCACGCGCCGGCGTTCCCGACTTCGACCCGCTCGGCGTCCCCGTCCCCGTCGCCGGTGGCGTCGACGGCGGGGCCGTGCTCGCCGGAGGCGTCGTCACGGGCGGTGTGGTCACGGGCGGGGTGGTCACCGGAGGCGTTGTTACCGGGGGTGTGGTCACGGGCGGAGTGGTCACCGGCGGTGTGGTCGCCGGCGGCGTGACCGGCGGTGTGGTGGGCGGCGGGCCCGGGACGTTCGGGATCGCCGGGGCAGTCACCGTCCCCGCGCCCGCGTCGGGTCGCACCACGCCCAGGATCGGCATCGAACCGGCGTTGGCGACGGTGATCGTGCGGCCCGGACGGGGCGCGTGCACGATCTTGCCGTTGCCCAGGTACATACCGATGTGGCTCGCGTCGGAGTAGTAGACGATCAGGTCGCCGGGACGCATGTCGGCCAGCGGTACGCGCGGCAGCGACGCCCACTGCTCCTGGGAGGTGCGGCGGATCGGCACGCCCGCGAACGCCCACGCCTTCGAGGTCAGGCCGGAGCAGTCGTAGCCCTCGGGGCCGACGCCGCCCCAGATGTACGGCTTGCCGATCTTGTCGATCGCGAACGCGATGGCCAACGCCGCCTTGGGCGTGGTCCGCTGGTCGGGCTTGCCGATCAGCGTGTTCAGCTGGGCCTGACCGGCCTCCGCCGACAGCGCCTCCATTCGGGCGAGTTCGGCCAGCTGCTCGGGGGTGAGCCCGGCCAGTATCTTCTCGGCCTCGTTGATCCGGGACTGGATGTCGGTCCGGGTCGCGGCGGCTTCCTGCTCCAGCCGACGGCTCTCGGCGAGCTGGGCGTCCGCGCTCTTTTGCATCGCGGTGAGCTGGAGTTCGGCCTGCTTGGCACGCGCGATGGTGTCCAGCTGCGACTGCGAGACCCGCTCGTACGTGGGCGCGTCGCGCAGGAACTGCGCGGGATCCGCGGACAACATCAGGGTCAGCAGCGGGTCCATGCCCCGAGTCGTGTACTGGAGCCGGGCCAGTCGGCCCAGATCCTCCTTGGCCTTGTCGACGTTCTGCCGGGCCCACACCACGCCCGCGTTCACGTCGTTGGCCTTGATCTGGGTGCGCCCCAACTGCTCCGTGGTGGCGTTGAATCGCTCGGTGGCCTGCTCGGCCTGGCGGTACAACTCCTGCACCCGGGCCTGGGCGGCCAGCAGATCCTGGACCGAGGTGATCGCGGTGTTGGCGGGCGGCGGCACCGGCGGCGCGTCGGGAGCCGCCCACGCGTTGCCGCCGAACAGGACCGCGCACAACAGTGCCGCTCCGCAGCTGGTCACGGCCCGGGTTCGCAGACCGATCCGGCCCCCGAGTTTCACCATGCTTTCGCCCTTTCGGAAAACGGCTTGTCCTGGAGACGCCGCGGACGATCTCATGCGGCGACGCCGACCGGAACCCGCGCTTTCGGGAAGGCAGTTCCCGAGGACCGGTTCAGCGTCGGATCCTTGCATGTTCCGGCTGTGATCGGCAGGGGACTATTCGAGATCGTCCGGATATCGGAACGGGCGTATCAGTGCAATCCAGGACGACACGCCGAGCTGTTCCACGTCCGGATCAACGCGGTGTGTTCAAGATTTCATGTGCCGTTTCGGATCGGACACGAGTCACCAGAATGTATCAATACAGTCGGCCGGGTATCGGCGACACTCGCCGGGACGTGCGGGCACGCCCCAGGGGCTCCACCGCCGACCACGCGACGGTCACCTCGCCCTGCCGCCGGCGCGCCGGGCCGTCGCATACCGGCCAGTCCCGGGCCAGCGTCGCGGTCGCCGCGAGCCAGCGCTGCCGGGCGCCGAACGCGGCCAGCGGCGCGTGCAGATCCCAGGCCCGGTCGAACGCGGTCAGGAACGCGTGTACCGGCTCGCCCGGCACATTGCGGTGGATCAGCGCCTTCGGCAACCGCTCGGCCAATTCGGACGGCCGCCCCAGACCCGCCAGCCGGGCGGCGAAGGTGACCGTGCGCGGCCGGGCGTCCGACCCGATGCCCAGCCACACCGCACGCCGACCCAACTCGTCGCACGTGCCCTCGACCAGCACCCCGTCCGGCGCGAGGCGCGCGCACATCCGCGCCCAGGCCGCCGGCACCGCGTCCTCGTCGTACTGCCGCAACACGTTGAACGCCCGGATCACGGTCGCCGAGCGGCCGGCCGGCAGCGGCACCTCGAAGCCGCCCCGGGCGAAGGTCAGCCCGTTCCCCGCGTACGGCAGCGCGGCGGCCACCCGCTCCGGGTCGATCTCGAAGCCCACCACCGCGACATCGGCCCGCACCGTGCGCAGGCGGCGCGCCAACTCGACCGTGGTCACCGGTGATGCCCCGTAGCCGACGTCGACCACCAGCGGATCGGCCGCGGCCCGCAGCAGCCGCCCGTGTACCCCGGTCAGCCACCGGTCGACCCGGCGCAGCCGGTTCGCGTTGGTGGTACCCCGGGTGATCACCCCGGCCGGCCGCGACCGGGACCCAGCTCCCGTCCCCGCTCCCGGGGCGCCGATGCCCGGTTTGCCGCGCGTGCCCATGCTCGCAGCGTAGGCGAACACCTCCGTACGCCCCCGCCGGGGCGTGGATCACACCCCGCCCGGGAATCCCGCCCGACCACGATGGGTTGGGACTTGAGTTGGGCCGCGACGGCGGGCCGGGCGGACCCCGTCCGCGACGGCTCGGTACAACTGGTAGTTCCGCACAACAGAACGACAGGGCACGGGGCCGGCCAGGGAGGTCAACGAGTGAGCCACCACGTCCAGCGCGCGATCACATGGGGAGCGCGCCGGGGGGCACCTCGTCGAATCGCGACACTCAGCGTTCACACCTCCCCGCTGCACCAACCCGGCACCGGCGACGCCGGGGGGATGAACGTCTACATCGTCGAGCTGAGCAAGCGGCTGGCCGCGCTCGGCATCGAGGTGGAGATATTCACCCGAGCCACCGGCAGCGACCTGCCGCCGGTCGTCGAGATGGCCCCGGGCGTCCTGGTGCGGCACGTCACCGCCGGGCCCTACGAGGGGTTGTCCAAGGAGGACCTGCCCGCCCAGCTGTGCGCCTTCACCTCCGGCGTGCTGCGCACCGAGGCGATGCGCGACCCCGGACACTACGACCTGGTGCACTCGCACTACTGGCTCTCCGGCCAGGTGGGCTGGCTCGCCAAGGAACGCTGGGGCGTGCCGCTGGTGCACACGATGCACACGATGGCCAAGGTCAAGAACGCCTCCCTCGCGGGCGGCGACGCCCCCGAGCCCCGGGCCCGGGTGATCGGCGAGTCCCAGGTGGTCGAGGCGGCCGATCGGCTGGTCGCCAACACCGTCGAGGAGGCCGACCAGCTGATCGACCTCTACGCCGCGGAGCCCGATCAGGTCGCGGTGGTCAACCCCGGGGTGGACCTGGAGACGTTCCGCCCCGGCGACATGGCCGCCGCGCGCCGCCGCCTCGACGTGCCCGAGGACGCCACGGTGATCCTGTTCGCCGGGCGGATCCAGCCGCTCAAGGCCCCCGACGTGCTGCTGTACGCGATCGCCCACCTGCTCCAGGCCGACCCCACGCTGCGCGACTCGCTGGTGGTCGCGGTGGTCGGCGGCCCCAGCGGAAACGGCATGGCCGCGCCCGAACACCTGCACAAGCTGGCCGCGACGCTGGGCATCCACGACGTGGTCCGCTTCCAGCGCCCGGTGCGCCAGGACGTGCTGGCCGACTGGTACCGCGCGGCCACCGTCGCGGTGGTGCCCTCCTACAACGAGTCCTTCGGCCTGGTCGCCATCGAGGCCCAGGCGTGCGGGACGCCCGTGGTCGCGGCGGCGGTCGGCGGACTGCCCACCGCCGTGCGCGACGGCGTCTCCGGCACCCTGGTCCGGGGCCACAACCCCGTCGACTACGGCCTGGCCCTGCGCGACCTGATCCGCACCCCCCGGCTGCGCGAGGACTACGCCGAGGGCGCGGTGCGGCACGCGGCCTCCTTCGGCTGGGCGGCGGCGGCGGCCTCGATGGCCGAGGTGTACGCCGACACGCTGGCCCGCAGCACGGCCCCGCGTGGGTGGGTCGTGGGCGGGCAGTAGCGTCGGGTACCGGGGCGAGAGGGGCGACGAATGGGGCAGGCCGTGGAAGCCGAACGAGAGCGGGCCGCGGAGACCGTGCGCGCGGCTCTGGACGACGCCGGCGTCGAGTGGGAGCGGTCCGCGCCGCACACGTTCGTCGCGGTGCTGCCGGGCACCCGCAAGCTCAAGACGGCGCTCGCCCTCACGGTGGGCGCGCACAGCCTGACCATGAGCGCGTTCGTGATCCGGCACGCGGACGAGAACCACGCCGCCTTCTACCGCTGGCTGCTGGAGCGCAACGTGCGGATGTACGGGGTGGCCTTCGCCGTCGACAAACTCGGCGACGTGTACCTGAACGGGCGGCTCCCGCTGGCCGCGGTGAGCGCCGAGGAGATCGACCGGATCCTGGGCGTGGTGCTCCAGACCGCCGACGACAGCTTCAACACCCTCCTGGAGATCGGCTTCGCCACCTCGATCCGCAGGGAATGGGACTGGCGCGTCGAACGCGGCGAATCCCTGCGCAACCTGGAGGCCTTCGCCCGATTCGCCGCCCCGGAGAACCGCGGGCAATAGGGCCGCGCGGTGGTGGATTACGCTCCTTGCCATGGCTGATGCTCCGTACAAACTGGTACTTCTTCGCCACGGCGAAAGCGAATGGAACGCCAAGAATCTGTTCACCGGCTGGGTCGACGTCGACCTGACCGAAAAGGGGGAGAAGGAGGCCGCGCGCGGCGGACGACTGATGCTCGACGCGGGGGTGCTGCCCGACGTCCTGCACACCTCGCTCCAGCGCCGCGCGATCCGCACCGCCCAGCTCGCGCTGGACGTGGCCGACCTGAACTGGCTGCCCGTGCGGCGTTCCTGGCGGCTCAACGAGCGGCACTACGGCGCGCTCCAGGGCAAGGACAAGAAGCAGACCCTGGAGGAGTTCGGCGAGGAGCAGTTCATGCTCTGGCGCCGCTCCTACGACACCCCGCCGCCGCCGCTGGCCGACGACGACGAGTACTCGCAGTTCGCCGACCCGCGCTACGCGTCGTTGCCGGTGGAGATCCGCCCGCGCACCGAGTGCCTCAAGGACGTCGTGGAGCGCATGCTCCCCTACTGGTACGACGCGATCGTGCCGGACCTGCTCGGCGGCGACACGGTCCTGGTGGCCGCGCACGGCAACTCGCTGCGCGCGCTGGTCAAGCACCTGGACGGCGTCTCGGACGCGGACATCGCAGGCCTGAACATCCCCACCGGCATCCCGCTGCTGTACGAACTGGACGCGGACCTGCGCCCCGTCACCCCCGGTGGCCGCTACCTCGACCCCGAGGCCGCGGCGGCCGCGATCGAAGCGGTCAAGAACCAGGGGCGGAAGTGAACACGAACATCGGGTGAAGGCCCGATCGGCTCCGCGCGGAGCGCCCGACTGTCACGGAAGGGGTCCGGCGCTCCGCACGGGCCGGGCTCGTCGGCCCGAGCGCCGGTTCAGCGGCCGCAACTGCCGCCACAATTGCACGCGGAACCGGACTTACAGCCACAGCCACAACTGGACGGGCAGTTGCAGCCCGGCACGGGAGCCCTCGGTTGGGGTGGGGTCTGCGGGTCGGACATGACGACCTCCGAACGATCACCGGTGACAGGCGTGGCGCACGGATGAACGACACATGAAGATCTGCACGACGGACCCTCTGGACGGTTTCACCCGTTCGGGTCAGCTCTACCCTGGAACATGTGGACGTGAACGTTGCCGCCGCCGCTTTGGCCGCTGTATCCGGATTGGCCGTCGGTGTGGCCGGCACCCTGGCCTTCCGTTGGAGTGAGCGGGCCCAGGGCAGAGGTACGGCCGCGGCGCCCGCCGCGGCCCCTTCCCTGCCGCCCGGAGTGGCGACCGTGCTGTCCGTGCTGCGTTCCTCCGCCGTGGTCCTCGACGAGTTCGACACGGTCGTCAAGGCGTCCTCCGCGGCCTACAAGTTCGGCCTGGTCCGCGGGGATCAACTGGTGCCCGAGGACCTGCTGGTGATGGCCAAGGAGACCAGGCGCGACGGCGAGATAAGGCAGCGCGACCTGCTGCTCGCCCGCGCCGACGGCGAGGCGCACGAGTTCGAGGTGTCCGCGCGCGTGGCGCCGCTGGGCTCTCGGCTGGTGCTGCTGTTGGTCGAGGACCGCACCGAGGCGCGCCGGGTGGACGCGGTGCGCCGCGACTTCGTGGCCAACGTGAGCCACGAGCTCAAGACCCCGGTCGGCGCGCTCTCGCTGCTGGCCGAGGCGGTCATGGACGCCAGCGACGACCCCGAGGCGATCATCCGCTTCGCGGGCCGGATGCAGATCGAGTCGGCCCGGCTGACCAACCTGGTCCAGGAACTGATCGACCTGTCCCGGGTGCAGAACGACCATCCGCTGCACCACGTGGGACCGGTACCCCTCGACGACCTGGTGGCCGAGGCCGCCGACCGCTGCCGGCAGGCGGCGGAGTCGAAGCAGATCACCCTCGCGATCGGGGGCGATCGTGAGCTGATCGTGCCGGGGGACCACAATCAACTGGTGATGGCTCTGGGCAATCTGGTCGAGAACGCGGTCAACTACAGTCCTGCGCGGACGAGGGTCGACATCGAGGTCAGAGCAGAGGCGCGGATGGCCGTCATCACCGTTTCCGACCAGGGCCTGGGCATTCCCCAGCGTGACCTGGATCGCATCTTCGAGCGGTTCTACCGTGTCGATCCGGCCCGCTCGCGGGCCACCGGCGGTACCGGCTTGGGCCTGTCCATCGTCAAGCACATCGCGGCGGGCCACGGGGGAGAGGTAACCGTGCGCAGCCTGGAGGGTGTGGGATCCACCTTCACCCTGGTGCTGCCCTTCAAGTCCAGTACCTCTCAATCGATGTCGATGACATCGTCGACCCCATCCATGGAGGCATCACGATGACCCGTGTGCTCGTCGTCGAAGATGAAGAGTCCTTCAGCGACGCGCTGTCGTACATGCTTCGCAAGGAAGGCTTCGAGGTGGCCGTGGCCGCCACCGGCCCCGAGGCGTTGGAGCTGTTCGACCAGGGCGGCGCCGATCTGGTCCTGCTCGACCTGATGCTGCCCGGCCTGCCGGGCACCGAGGTCTTCCGCGGGCTGCGGGCCAAGTCCAACGTGCCGGTCATCATGGTGACCGCCAAGGACAGCGAGGTCGACAAGGTGGTCGGCCTGGAGATCGGCGCCGACGACTACGTCACCAAGCCGTACTCGACCCGAGAGCTGATCGCCCGGATCCGTGCCGTGCTGCGCCGCCAAGGCGGGGTGGAGACGGACGAGCCGCGCGCGATCGAGGCGGGTCCGGTCCGGCTCGACGTCGAGGCCCACCGGGTCACCGTGGAGGGTCGGCGGATCGATCTCCCGCTCAAGGAGTTCGACCTGCTCGAGGTGCTGCTGCGCAACGCGGGCCGGGTGCTCACCCGGATGCAGTTGATCGACCGGGTCTGGGGCGTCGGCTATGTGGGCGATACCAAGACGCTGGACGTGCACGTGAAGCGACTGCGGGCCAAGATCGAGCCGGACCCGGGCGCCCCGCGCTACCTGGTCACCGTGCGCGGTCTCGGATACAAGTTCGAGCCCTGATCGGGCCGGGGCCGCCCGGCCCCCATGTGACGACGGCGCCCGCGCCGCCCCCGGTGTCCGGGAG
>NZ_JBHTVA010000008.1:186226-219294 GCF_042793325.1 Embleya sp. NPDC056575 | reverse complement strand
TCCCCTGCCCGCCGCTGCCAGGTGCTTTTCCGCCGAGCAACACCCCCGCCCCGCCCGAAACCCCCAGTCTCGGAGCCCCGCACGCCGGCAGCGGCACACCCGGCGACACCGGCCCGCCCCGCACCGGCACCCCGCAACCGCAACCGCAACCGCAACCAGAGTGTGGTGTCGGCGGCGGTCGTGGCGACCGCGCTGCCCTCCGGACCCGCCCGGCGGCGAAGGGCTGGGCGGGCCTGGCCCAACAGGCTCGGGGCGCCGACCGCTGATCGTGATCGGCCCGTGCCACGCCGGGTGTTCCCCGGGGGCCACCCCTCCCGGGTCGGAGACGGAGACGGTTCGATCGCGGGCTTGGCGTGGCGGTTGGGGAACCGGGGCGCGGGGCGGGGCGTCAGAGGGGCAAGGTTGTCGGGTGGGGTTCGTTCGGTGGAGCTAGGAGTGGGTGTGCGTCGCAATCGTGTGGGGAGACACCGGGTCGGGGCCGTGGTGGCGGTGTGCATATCGCTCGCGGCATTGAGTGCTTGTGGCAGCGAGTCGAGTCCCCTGTCCACCATCGAGAAGAGCACGCCGACCGCACCGGTCACCGACAGCGCCTCATCCGGTCTCGACGAGACCGTGCGCAACGAGGACCTGGACGTCGGCGAACTCGCGCGCCGCGCCAAGCAGTCGGCCGCCAACATCAAGACCGTGCACGTCGTCGCGGACATCGTCTCCGACGGCAAGGCGATCAAGCTGGACCTCAAGGTGGACCGCGGCAGCGAGGACTTCCAGGGCACCATCGAGCAGAACGACGTACGCCTGGAGGTGCGCCGGATCGGCGACGCCATGTACGTCCGGGGCGACGAGCAGGCGTATCGCTCGCTGGTCGGCACGGTGGACGGCGAACTCGCCGCCAAGCTGCTCGCCGGGAAGTGGCTCAAGGGCGACGCCAACAGCGAGAAGCTGCGCGGAGTGCGCAACATCACCACCGTGGCCGACCCGGGCGCGGCGCTCAAGGACTTCCCCGAGGACGGCGTCAAGCTGCCCGTCGAGACGATCAACAACCGGCGGATGATCCCGCTCACCGGCCCGCCCGGACGCGACGACGGCAAGGTCTACATCGAGGCCCAGGGCGGCAAGCCCTACCCGGTGCTGATCGTGTCCAAGGGCGGCAAGAGCGGCAGCAAGAGCAGCGGCTCGATCAGCTACGGCGACTTCGACGTCCCGGTGAAGGTGACCGCGCCGCCCGCCGCCGAGGTGATCGAGATCCCCGACCACGCCACCACGTCCGGCACGCCCCGACCGGGCAGCACGGCCTGACCCGAGCCCCGGGCGACCCATACCGGATATCCCTCGACTCGGAGCGAACGACACACTCGCGCCGCCGGACTGATCCACTCGCCCTAGGATGCTCTCCAGCCAGACGCGGCCCGTCTCGGGACGGGCCGGCGCAATCGGGGAACCACCGTAGAGGGGAGTTTGCGATGACGGTCGTTCTCGCACAGGGGGAGAGCGTCACCATAGGCAAGGGCGAGGCCGGTTCGGCCGCGCGGGTCCGGATGGGGCTGGGCTGGGACGCGGTCAAGCACAAGGGGCTGCGCCCGGGCCTGCAGGCGCTTACCGGCGTCGACCTCGACGCGTCCTGCCTGCTGTTCGACGCCGACCACCACCTCGTCGACACGGTGTGGCCGCGGCAGTTGGTCTCCAAGGACGGCGCCGTCACGCACACCGGCGACAACACCACCGGCGCGGGCGACGGCGACGACGAGTCGATCATCGTCGACCTCGCCGCGCTTTCGCCGCGCGTGACGGCACTGGTCTTCACGGTCAGCGCCGACTCCAGCCACGCCTTCTCGCGAGTCGCCAACGCCTACTGCCGGCTCGTCGACGAGCACGACGACAGCGAGATCGTGCGCTACGAACTGTCCGAACACGGCGGCCACGACGCGCAGATCATGGTCAAGCTGGCCCGCGTGGCCGACGGCTGGCAGGCCACCGCGATCGGCCGGGCCGCCAAGGGCAACACGTACCACGACCTGCTGCCGGAGATCCTCAAGCACCTGTAGCCACACCGGCCATCCGTAGCCGCATCGGCACGGACCGGGCCCCAGGGCGGACTACGCCGCGACGACGAACCCACGCTCGCGCGCGTAGTCCGCCAACGCCTCGCGCAACCGCCGCCGCCCCCGGTGCAGGCGCGACATCACCGTGCCCAGCGGCACCTTCGTGAACGCGGCGATCTCCTTGTACGGAAAACCCTCGACGTCCGCGAGGTACACCGTCACCCGGAACTCCTCGGGCAGCGCCCGCAACGCGGCCACCACGTCCGAGTCCGGCAGGTGGTCCAGCGCCTCCAACTCCGCCGAACGCAACCCCGTCGACTCGTGCGAGGCGGCCCGGTACAGCTGCCAGTCCTCGATCTCCTGCGTGGTCGACACCACCGGCTGCCGCTGCTTTCTGCGGTAGGAGGTGATGAAGGTGTTGGTGAGGATCCGATACAGCCAAGCCTTGAGATTGGTGCCGTCGCGGAACTGATGGAAGGACGCGTACGCCTTGGTGAACGTCTCCTGGACCAGGTCCTCGGCATCCGAGGCATTGCGGGTCATCCGCAGCGCGGCCGGGTAGAGCGGCTCCAGGAACGGCACGGCGTCGCGCTCGAAGCGGTCCAGCCGCGGGCCGGGGGTGGTCAGCAGATCACTCACGTCGTCGCTCCCGGATCGAAGGGTACGGAGGGTATGGAGGGTCGGAGAGTACGGAGGGCGTGAAGGGAATACAGGGTGAGAACCCGTCGGCGCCTGCCCGGCTCATCCCTCATCGCGCCAAGGTCATACAACTCCCCTGCCCATCATGTGCCCGTCGACGCCGGAATCAGCCGTGACATTGGTCCCCCCTCACGGGGTGCGAGGACCCGGGCGAACCCACCGGCCCGCGAAGCCGACGCGAAGATGACACGAAGATGACGGAGGGTCAATATCCGTACACGATATGACGATTCGCCGTCGTTCCCCGGGCCGGTCGCAACCCGTACCATCGAACGATGGGTGACTGTACGCGCACGATCGTGATCACAGCGCAACGGTCGGCGGGCCGGCCCCCTCGGCCCTCTCCCTCACATCTTCGCCACCGCCAGCCTTGCCAGCGACACCAACTGCTCCTTGCTCGGCGGCGGGTCGCCGCCGCCCGCGTTCAGCGAGAACACCGCCGTCTCGTCGCCCCGCCGGGCCGCGACGACCAGTACGCCGCCGACGGTGTCGGGCTGCACGTAGACCGCCGCGTCGCCCACCCCCGCCACCTTCTCGGTGCGTGCGTCGCCCAGCGTGCCCAGGTACGCCTCCAGCGCCTTGTCCACCCCGCCCGCCTTGGAGCGCGTGGCGATCGTGCTGACCACCGGGGCGCCGTCGGCCGCCGCGTAGTCGCAGCCCAACGGATTCTGCGCGGCCTTCAGGTCCGGCAGTGCCAGCGCCTGCGAGACCTGGTCGGCGGTCAGGATCGAGCACGCGTCCACCGCCCGCAGGTCGCCGCTCGCACCGGTTCCGCCGCTCGCGGTCGGACTCGCGCCCTTGTCCCCGGCCGCCTTCGTACCGCCCCCGTCGCCGTCGTCGCACCCGGCCAGTGGCAGCACGACGGCCGCGACCACGACCGCCACGCCCATCCGAACCCTCACGGCGTTCCCCGTTCCCGTTGCCCGGGTCGTCCCCGGCTCGACTCCCGGGTCGTCCCCGGCCTCCCGCATGATCCGACATTTGCTCCGCCGTGTCCCGACCGGCAGTGCGATCGGGCCGCCATCGGGCGCACACCGGCGGGCCCGCACGCCCCGCCGTTCGGGTCGAAATGTCTCGCGATGCGGGCTGCGAGCAAGGTCACACCCGCCCCGATGAACCCGATATCCCCAGGTGGGACACGGAATCCCGGTCCGTCCGCTGTGCCCGGCATGTGGACCGGGCCTGCGGGGCACCTGCACACGTGTCCTAAAGTCACGCAGGGTTCGACCCGTTGCCGAGACTCCACCCAGGGCCCGGCACTTCGTCGTCTCGAGGTACCCGTCCGATTTCCCCCGCACCCGGACACCCCGGGCAAGGAGGTACGCAGCTCGTGATCCGTAAGCTGTTGGTGGCCAACCGCGGCGAAATCGCCGTACGCGCCCTGCGCGCCGCCACCGAGCTCGACATCACCACGGTCGCCGTCTACGCGTACGAGGACCGTCACTCCCTGCATCGGCAGAAGGCGGACGAGAGCTACGAGATCGGCGAGCGCGGACACCCGCTGCGCGCCTACCTCGACGTGGACACCATCGTCGGCGCGGCGATCGCGTGCGGCGCCGACGCGATCTACCCCGGTTACGGCTTCCTGTCCGAGAACCCCCTGCTCGCCGAGGCGTGCGAGGCCAACGGGATCACCTTCGTCGGCCCCTCGGCCGCGGTGCTCTCGCTCGCGGGCAACAAGGTGCGCGCTCTGGAGGCGGCCAAGGGCGCCGGGCTGCCCACCCTGCACACCGCGCCGCCGCAGGACGACGTGGACGCGCTGGTGGCCGCGGCCGACGAGATCGGCTTCCCGATCTTCGTCAAGGCCGCCGCCGGCGGTGGCGGGCGCGGGCTGCGCAAGGTGGACCGGCGCGAGGACCTGCGCTCCTCGATCGAGACCGCGATGCGCGAGGCGCAGACCGCGTTCGGCGACCCGACGGTCTTCCTCGAAGAGGCCGTCATCCGCCCGCGCCACATCGAGGTGCAGATCCTGGCCGGCGCCGACGGCGGCGTGGTGCACCTGTACGAGCGCGACTGCTCGATGCAGCGACGGCACCAGAAGGTCGTCGAGATCGCCCCCGCGCCCAACCTCGACCCCGAACTGCGCGACCGCATCTGCGCCGACGCGGTGCGCTTCGCCGAGGCCGTGGGCTACCGCAACGCGGGCACCGTGGAGTTCCTGCTCGACGAGCGCGGTCGCTACGTGTTCATCGAGATGAACCCGCGCATCCAGGTCGAGCACACGGTCACCGAGGAGATCACCGGCATCGACCTGGTCCAGGCCCAGCTGCGCGTGGCCGCCGGCGCGAGCCTGACCGACCTCGGCCTGGTGCAGAGCGAGATCCGGATCCAGGGCGCCGCGTTGCAGTGCCGGATCACCACCGAGGACCCCTCGGCCGACTTCCGCCCCGACACCGGCACGGTGTCCGCCTACCGCTCGCCGGGCGGCGCGGGCGTGCGGCTCGACGGCGGCACCTACACCGGCGCCGAAGTGCTGCCCTACTTCGACTCGATGCTGGTCAAGCTGACCTGCCGGGGCCGGACCTTCGGCGACGCGGTCAACCGGGCCCGGCGCGCGGTGGCCGAGTTCCGCATCCGCGGCGTCGCCACGAACATCCCGTTCCTGCAGGCCGTGTTGGACGACCCGGCCTTCCGCGACGGACGGATCACCACCTCGTTCATCGACGAGCACCCCGAACTGGTGCGCTCGCGCCCCGGCGCCGACCGCGGCACCCGCCTGCTCGCCTACCTGGCCGACGTCACGGTCAACCGCCCGTACGGCCCGACGCCGAGCATCGCGGTGCCGCGCACCAAGTTCCCCGAACTGCCCGCCGGCGAGCTGCCCTCGGGCAGCCGGGACCGGCTCCTGGAGCTGGGCGCGGCCGGCTTCGCCCGGGCACTGCGCGAGCAGAGCGCGCTCGCGGTCACCGACACCACCTTCCGCGACGCGCACCAGTCGCTGCTCGCGACCCGGGTACGCACCTACGACCTCGCCGCCGCGGCGCCCTATGTGGCGCGCCTGACGCCGGAGTTGCTGAGCGTCGAGGCGTGGGGCGGGGCGACCTACGACGTCGCGCTGCGCTTCCTCAAGGAGGACCCGTGGCAGCGGCTCGCGGCGCTGCGCGAGGGCATGCCCAACCTCAACATCCAGATGCTGCTGCGCGGACGCAACACGGTCGGCTACACGCCGTACCCGGACAAGGTGTGCGTGAAGTTCGTCGAGGAGGCGGCCCGCACCGGCATCGACATCTTCCGCATCTTCGACGCGCTCAACGACGTCGAGGCGATGCGGCCGGCGATCGAGGCCACCCTCGGCACGCACGCGATCGCCGAGGGCACGCTCTGCTACACGAGCGACCTGTCCAACCCGGCCGAGAAGCTGTACACGCTGGACTACTACCTGCGGCTCGCCGAGCAGCTGGTCGAGGCCGGCGTACACGTGCTGTGCGTCAAGGACATGGCCGGCCTGCTCCGCGCGCCCGCCGCCCGGACCCTGATCGGCGCGCTGCGCGAGCGCTTCGACCTGCCGGTACACCTGCACACGCACGACACCGCCGGCGGGCAGCTCGCCACCTACCTGGCCGCGGTCGAGGCCGGGGTGGACGCGATCGACGGCGCCTCGGCCGCGCTGGCCGGTACCACCAGCCAGCCGCCGCTGTCCGCGATCGTGGCCGCGACCGACTACACCGAGCGGGCCACCGGCCTGTCCCTGGACGCGCTGTGCGCCCTGGAGCCCTACTGGGCCGCGGTGCGCGAGGCGTACGCGCCGTTCGAGTCGGGGCTGCCCGCGCCGACCGGGCGGGTGTACCGGCACGAGATCCCCGGCGGCCAGCTGTCCAACCTGCGCCAGCAGGCGATCGCGCTGGGCCTGGGCCACAAGTTCGAGGACATCGAGGACGCCTACGCGGCCTCGAACCGGATCCTCGGCAACATCGTCAAGGTCACCCCGTCCAGCAAGGTGGTCGGCGACCTGGCCCTGCACCTGAGCGCGGTGGGCGCGGACCCGGCCAAGTTCGAGGCCGACCCGGGCGCGTTCGACGTGCCCGACTCGGTGATCGGCTTCCTCCAGGGCGAGCTGGGCACCCCGCCCGGCGGCTGGCCCGAGCCGTTCCGCACCCGCGCCCTCGCGGGCCGCACGGCAAGCTCGACCCGCACCGTGGAGCTGACCCCGGAGCAGGACGCCGCGCTGGACGGCGACCGGCTGCGCGAGACGCTCAACCGGCTGCTGTTCCCCGGCCCGGCCCGGGACTACGACGAGGCCGAGCGGTTGTACGGCGACGTCTCCGCGGTGCCGACCGTGCCGTTCCTTTACGGCCTGGTCCAGGGCGAGGAACTGGCCATCAAGTTGGCCACGGGGGTGTCGCTCTACCTCGCGGTCGAGGCGGTCGGCGAAGCCGACGAGCGCGGCTTCCGCACCGTCTACTGCCGGATGAACGGCCAGCCCCGGGTGCTCTCGGTGCGTGACCGCTCGGTCAAGCCGGCGCGTCCGGAGAGCGAGCGGGCCAACCCGGAGAACCCGAAGCACGTGGCCGCGCCGTTCAGCGGCGTGGTCACCCTCCAGGTGGCCGTGGGCGACGAGGTCGAGGCCGGCGGCACGGTGGCGACCATCGAGGCGATGAAGATGGAGGCGTCGATCACGGCGCAGAGCGCGGGCACGGTGGCCCGGCTCGCGATCGGGCAGGTGTCCTCGGTCGAGGCGGGGGACCTGCTGCTCGAACTGGGCTGAGCCGGGCCGGGCCGGACGGGCCCGGTCGGGCCGGGCCTCGGCTGGAGCCCGGCGTGGCCGACCCGGTCCCACTCGCGCTTCGGCGCGGGTCGGACTCGATCGAATCCCGGACCGACCCGATCGTTTTCTCGAACGGCCCGAACCACACGAACCACCACCCGAGCATTCGGGTGGTGGTTCGTGGCTTTTACGGACACGTTTGGCAGACGTTTGATTATCGAATGTCCGCTTTCACTGCGCCGTATGGGCTGCTTTCGTGCGTTTTTTCCGTTTCGCCGGTCCGTCGTTTGCCGAGGTGAGCCCGCATGTCGCGATCCTGACCTCAGGACGTACCCCCGGAGGGCTCTTGATCTTCCTGTGCTTCAGGTCACAGACTCGATGTCGCTCGGGGTTATCGGTGTCCATCCATCCGGATTGGGAGACCCTGCATGGCCGTGCGCCTGAGCACCCTCGACACGACCGCGGAACTCCGCGTCGCGGCACCCCCGCCGGCGCCGACCGTAGATCTAGACGACCTGTTGGCCCACCCGCACCTGGTCACCCGGCTGCCCACGCCGATGGCCCGGGCGGCCGGCGATCTGATGCTCGCCCGGCTCGCCACGCTGGAGCCGGGCACCGTGGACCACTCGTACCTGCGCGGACTGCTCGTCGAGCTGAACCTGCCGATGGTGCGGCACGCGGCCGGGCGCTACCGGCGGCGCGGCGAGCCGGTCGAGGACATCGTCCAGGTCGGCACGATCGGCCTGATCAAGGCGATCGACCGCTACGAGGCGGATCGCGGCAGCAGCTTCATGGCTTACGCGATGCCGACCATCATCGGCGAGATCAAGCGTTTCTTCCGGGACACCTCGTGGTCGGTGCGGGTGCCGCGGCGGCTGCGCGAGCTGCGTACCGAGCTGCTGCGGGCCACCGACGAGCTGACCGCTATGCACGGGCGTACGCCCACGCCGCGCGAGCTGGCCGAGCGGTTGTGCATCACCGAGGAGGAGGTGCTGGAGGGCCTGGACGCCTGCACCGTGTACACCGCGACCTCGCTGGACGAGACCGCCTACGGGGACGCGGACGGGCAGGAGACGGTCGGCGACCGGCTCGGCTCCGAGGACCACGCGCTCGACCTGGTCGAGTACCGCGAGGCGCTGCGCCCGCTGCTGGCCGAGTTGCCGCAGCGTGAGCGGGCGATCCTGGTCATGCGGTTCTACGGCAACCTGACGCAGGCGCAGATCGGCGAGCGGATCGGCATCTCGCAGATGCACGTGTCCCGCCTTCTGGCCCGCACGCTGGCTTCGTTGCGTGAACGGTTGATGATCCCGGGCTGATGCCTGATGCCTGATGCCTGATGCCTGCCGGCTCGGGATGGGGGCGGCGGGTGCGGGTCGGCGGGGCGCGTGCGCGGTGTCGGGTGCGGCGCGGGCCGTGTGCGGTGCGCCGTGCGGTCACGGCCGGCCGCGCCTCCCGTGGGCAGGGTGAGGGCCGAGGCCGGGCGAGCCGGGGGTGGGCCGGACTCGCCGCACGGGTATCGCCGGCGGGCCGACGCGGCCGCGGCGCGAGTACCGCGGCCGGGCCGGAGCGGAGCGGCCGGCCGGATGCCGCCGCCGAGCGGGACGTCCACGCGCCGGATGGGCAGCGGGGCGACGGCACGATGTGGCCCGACGAGCGCGGCCCGGTCGTGGCCGCCGCGACCACCCGGCCCCGCGACCACCCGGGTGCGGCCGACCGTGGAGTCGCCTGTCCCGGGGCCGCCGCAGCCGGCGTGCGTACGGCCTGCCGGGCCGCGTCAGCGGAACAGGACCTCGAAGGGGCGGCGGAAGTAGGCCAGTTTTTCCGGGGGCAGGGGGATCCGGTCGTCGCGGCCCGGGACCAGCGGGGCTATCTGGGAGGCCAGGCACGACAACGCCCGTTCCTTGCGGGCCAGTTGCACCTCGGTCAGGTCGACCCGCAGTGCCCGGCTCCACGGCACCCGGGCGTCGTCCGGTCGGGCCCACTGCCACATCCGCAGCGGGAACTCGACCAGCCCGACGCCGGTTTCCCGGCACGCCGCGTCGGCCGCGCGGCCGGTGCTCTCGTGATCCGCGAAGCCGTCCTCGCGCCAGTTCGTGGCGCACAGCGCGAAGCCCGCGACGAGCGGGATCAGCCGCTCGGCCAGGTCGCGTTCGTGGCTGCCGACCGTGCGGTCCGGGATGCGCAGCCGGATCACCTCCACCGGGGCCACCCCGCCGGGATTGCCGACCAGCGTGGCGAACGCCCGGTCGGATTCGCGGATGCGTCGGGCGGCCAGTACCGATCCGGGTAAGCGGCTGCCGGGATGGGACGCGTCGCCGTCGGTCACGCTGACCACCCGGACCGGCGCGCCGCCCGCCACCGCCCGCGAGATGAATCCGCCCACCCCGAGCACCGCGTCCTCCGGGTGCGCGGCGACCACCACGAGGCCGCCGGCCAGGACCGGCCAGTCCTCGGGGAGGGTCACCGGCAGCGGTTGCCGTCGCCATTCGGACGTGGTGGTCCACGTGCTCCCGGAACTCGAATCGGGTACGGGCGTACGCGATCCGCGGAAGGTGGGAAGGCTCATTGGGGCTCCCTGTCGAGTGGCGGAGTAGGGGTGACGATCTCCCGGAGGGGTGGTCGGCGCCTGGGTAAGACTTACGAGCATCCGTCACCCGAGCGGGTTTGACCATGCGCGACACGGGAATTGATGTGCCGTCAGGTGGCCGTCGGCACGGCCTCGGTGTCCTCCGTGCGCTTTCGCGCCGGGATCTGCGCGGCTTCGACCGGTTTGCGTCCGGGGATGAACAACGCCACACACAGGCCCAGGACCGCCGCTCCGCAGCCCAACCACAGCGAGGTCGTGAACGCGGCGCGGGAGGGGAACTCCCGCCCACCCGAACGCATCGTCAGATTCGCGACCACGACGCCGATCACCGCGCTGGACGTCGACGTCCCGATCGAGCGCATCAGCGTGTTCAGGCCCGTCGCCGACCCGGTCTCGCCGATCGGCACGGCCTGCATGATCAGCGAGGGCATCGCCGCGTAGGCCAGGGCCACACCGACCGCCGACAGCACCGCCATCGCGACGATCTTCCAGATCGCGTCGAGCATGAACACCGAGCACGCGTAGCCGATCGCGATCACCAGGGTGCCCACCAGGAGCGAGACCTTCGGCCCGTGGGCGGCGGAAAGCCGGGCGGACAGCGGCGAGACGAGCATCATCACGATCCCGGACGGCGCCATGCACAGACCCGCGACCACCATGCTCTTGCCCAGCCCGTAGCCGGTGCTCTCCGGATTCATCAGCACCTGCGGGAACACCAGCGACTGGGCGAACATCGCGAAACCGACCACGATCGAGGCGAGGTTGGTGAAGAGCACCTGCGGGCGGGCCGAGACGCGCAGGTCGACGAGCGGCTGCGCGGTGCGCAGTTCGAGCCATCCCCAACCGAGCAGGACCACGACCGCCAGGCCGAACAGACCGAGCGTGACGGCGCTGGCCCAACCCCAGTCGGCGCCCTTGGTGATGGCGAGCAGCAGGGCGACGAGTCCGACGGACAGGCCGCCCGCGCCCGCGAAGTCGAACCGTCCCGGCAGCCGGATCGGCGACTCGGGCACCAGGAGCAGTACGAGGACGATGTCCAGCGCGCCGATCGCGCCGGCCGCCCAGAACATCATGTGCCAGTCGGCGTTCTGCGCGATCAACGCGGCCACCGGCAGTCCGATCGCGCCGCCGATGCCGAGCGTCGCGCTCATCAGCGCGATCGAGGAACCCAGCTTCGCGGGCGGGAGTTCGTCGCGCATGATGCTGATGCCGAGCGGAATCACGCCGAACGACGCGCCCTGGAGCAGCCGGCCGCCCACCATCGGGAGCAGCGAGTCGGACAACGCGCACAACACCGAGCCGGCGACCATCAGGCCGAGGCTGACGACCAGGATCCGGCGTTTGCCGAACATGTCGCCGAGGCGCCCCATCACGGGTGTGCAGACCGCCCCCGACAGCAGCGTGGCGGTGACCACCCAGGAGGCGTCGGCGGGCGAGGTGTCGAGCATCCGGGGCAGGTTCGGCAGCAGCGGGACGACGAGGGTCTGCATCAGCGCGACGACCACGCCGCAGAACGCGAGTACGGCCACCACTCGGCCGGCACGATCCACGGTGGCGGGCGGATGGGGGAGGACGCCCGCGCCCGCACCTGCGCCCGCATCCGCCGGGCCCGGCTTCGGTATGCCGCTCGAACCGGTCACTGACTGCCTCCTGGGACTTGTGGCGTGTGGCGTGGGCGTAGGGCCGGGGTGCCGGCAGCGGCGGAATGATTGCCGCGGTCAATGAATGTGCACGATACACATGATGTGTATCGTGCACATTGCCTGGGCTCGGCGCTAGGGTCGTACACGGCGCATCGGGTGTGAAGGCGGGAGTGGATGTGTTGGAAGGCATCGAGCGGGAGCTGATGCTGATCGCTCGGCACCACGTCATGGGCAAGCGGCGGGGCGACGGCATGGAGCGGTCGGCCTACCTGCTGCTGACTCGCCTGGAGGTCGAGGGACCGATGACGATCGGCGCGCTGGCAGAAGCGTTTCGGCTCGACACCTCGACGGTGAACCGCCAGGTGGCCGCACTCCTGCGGGCGGGCGACGCCGAGCGCATCGCGGACCCGGACGGCGGCCTGGCCCGCAAACTGCGCATCACCGAGGCGGGCACCGAACACCTGGCGGCGGAACGTACCGGCCATTGCCGGGGCCTGGAACGCGTATTGGCGTCCTGGGACGAGGGCGAACGCCGCGAACTGTTCGAGGTACTGACCCGCTTCAACCGCGCGGTCGAGAGCACGGAGGGCCGCGAATGGCCCCGCCGCGAAACGGACGCCACAACGGGCGAGGCCGCGCACACGGGCGGCGTTGCGCGCGGGTGAGTCGACGGGGCCGGTGGGTGCGGTGAGCCGGGTCGGGGCGGGGGTGCGGTGGGCCGGCCGGGTGAAGACCGGGGGTTGAGTTCAGCGGGGAACCCGGCGGGCGGACGTCGTGCCTCCGCTGCCAGGGCACCGACGTGATGGCTTCTTCCAGGGCGCCGTGGCGGCGAGCGCCGCGAGGAGTCCGACCGAGGCCGATCCACCGGCACCCTGCCGAAGAAAACGACACCTCACCGACGACGGCCCGCAGGAACACCGACCGGCGGGGCTTCGCCGTCAGAGTTCGTCGGCATCTTCAACGCCGGGCGACAAGAAGGCCGTGGTGGTTTCTTTCGGGCCTTGTGGTGCTTGGTGGGGGATCGAAGGCGCGTTTCAGGGGCTCGGGTCGGGCTTTGTCGTGGGCTTGTCGGTCGTGTCGGGGGTGGAGTCCGGTGCCGGGTCGGGGGATTCGGCGGCGGGGTCGGTGTTCGTTGTCGGCGCCGGGGGTGGCTCGGGGGCTGCGGAGGGTGCGGGGCCGGTGTCGGGATCGGGCTTGCGTTCGGCGGTGGATGCCGGTGGCGCTGCCGGCTCGGGTGCGGTGGTTTCGTCGGGTGTCGGCTGGGGCTTGGGGCCTTGCTTCGTGGCGGTGGCGTCGGCCGTTGTGGCTTTGTTCGCCGGGGTGGTTTTGGGTGCGGGGTCCGAAACTGCCGAAGATTGTGTGATCGGCGGCGTGGTCTTGGTGGCGGGCTTGGGTGCGGGCTTCGGGGATGTGGTGGGTTCGGGTTTCGTTGCGGTGGGGGAACTCTCCTTCGGTTGCGCCGCGTTGGTGGTTGTCTCGGTGGGCGTGGCTGGTATCGGGAGGGCCTTGATCGGCTCCTCGTCGTACTCGTCCTCCACCTCTTCTCCGTCGTCTGCGAATCGGCGGCGGCCCGCGAGTGCCAACAGGGCGCCGGCCGCGACGAGGACCAGGCCCGCGACGAAGATGGTGGGCTCGTTCCCACTGGCGCCCGCCATGTCCGTTGTGATCGGCGCCATGTCTGCGAGGGTCCTCAACGGTGTGATCCGATCCATCGGTGAACAGGTCCGATCGCCTTACTAGCAGACGCGGCGAACGCGGGGAAACCGGCGCCGGGACGGGAGTTTCCCGGGTGGGAGTTTTCCTGGACGAAACACGAGCGCGCGAGGATCGGCCCGCGAACAAGGGGGCCGCGATGACCGTCATGGCGACACGTACGGGGCTTGGCTGGGAGCACGGGATCGACGACGTACCGTCCGACGTCGCGATCGCGGGAGGGTTGTGCGTGGTCGCGGGGGTCGCCGGCGGGGTGCGTCTCCTCGACGCGGCGACCGGGCGGTTCCTGGCCCGGATCGTGGTGCCGGGCGGGGTGTACCGGGCCGAATTCTCGCCGGACGGCACGGTGGTCGCCCTCGCCGGGCCCACCGGCTACGCCCTGTGGCGGGTCACCGACGGCGCCCTGGTGTTGCGGACGCCGGGCCTGCCCGCCCGCTGCGCGTGGTCCGCGGACGGCCGTTGCGCGGTGTCCTTCGGTGGCGTCGTACGGGTGTACGCGCCCGGCACCGGGACCGAGTCGTGGCCCGCCGTGGACGGGCGGGTGCGGGTGGACGACGTGGTCTGGGTGGACGGGGGCGCACTCGCGGTTGCGCTCGGCGGCGAGGTGCACATGTACGGACCGCGCGGCCGCACGAACGTGTGGACCTGGCCGGTCCCGGTGCGGCTCTTGGCAGGTACGCCGGGCGGGGCCTGGTTGTGCGCGGCGGGCGACGTGCCGGGGGTGCAGGTGCGCGGGGCCGGCGGCACGCACGAGGACCTGGACTCGGTCGGCGACCTGCCCGCCGTCGGGCTCGCCCTCGACGCGGGTGGCGGCCGGCTCGCGGTCGAGGACCGGGCCGGGCTCACCGTGTGGGATCTCGCCGCCCGAGGCGGCCGGGTACGCCCGCGCCCGCGGCGGCTGCCCGCCCAACCCCGGGCGTGCGCGCCGCGGTGGCGGCCGGCCGGTGGCGGTCTGTTGGCCACCTCGGGGGGTGACGGGATGCTCGTGGTGTGGGATGTACGGGCGGGGTCGGCGCGCAAGGCGGCCACCCCGCTCGCGCGCCGGCACGTCTCGGCGCCGGTGGCCGCGCTCGCTTGGCACGGGACGGACGCGCTGCTGTTCGCGGACCGCGCGGGACGGGTCGGCGCTCGGTGGTTCCCGGAGTTGACCAACCGTTGACCGGGGGCACCGGTGCCGCGAGCCGGTCCGATTAGGTTAGCCTCGCCTTACATATGCTGTGTACGGCCGGGAGGTCCGCCCATGGAACTGCTCGTGGAAGATCTGCATGCCGGATACCCGGGCCATCGTGCGGTGTCGGGCGTCGACCTGTCCGTCGCCGCGGGCACGGTGGTCGCGATCGTCGGGCCGAACGGCTGTGGGAAGTCGACGCTGCTGCGCTCGATCGCGCGCCTGCACCGGCCGGAGTCGGGCCGCGTCGCGGTCGGCGGCGCGGACATCTGGGGGCTGAAGCCACGTCAGGCCGCGCACCGCGTGGGCCTGTTGCCGCAGAACCCGCAGGCGCCGGAGGCGGTCACGGTGTCCGGCCTGGTGCGGTATGGGCGGCATCCGCACCAGGGTCTGTTCCGCCAGTGGTCGCGCGAGGACGAGCGGGTGTGCCGGGAGGCGTTGACCGCGACCGGCGTGCTCTCGTTGGCCGATCGGCGGCTCGACCGGCTCTCCGGCGGGCAGCGGCAGCGCTGTTGGGTCGCGATGGTGATCGCGCAGGAGGCGCCGGTGATGTTGCTCGACGAGCCGACGTCGGCGCTCGATCTCGGGCACGCGGTCGAGGTGTTGGGGCTGGTTCGGCGGGTGGCCGCGGGTGGGCGCACGGTGGTGATGGTGCTGCACGATCTGGCATCGGCGGCGCGCTACGCGGACGTGCTGGTCGCGATGCGGGCGGGGCGGGTGATTGCGTCGGGGCCGCCTCGGGAGGTGGTGGACGCGGCGTTGGTGCGGGCGTTGTACGACGTGGACGCGGACATCCTGCGGGCGCCGGGGGACGGCACGCCCGTGGTGGTGCCGAGGCCTGACGGCGAGGCCGCCACGGTCGCCTCCGGCTGAGCCCGGTCCCCGACTGGTGCGCTTGGCCCCGGTCGCGAGTGGGCCGCGTGCCCGCTTGCCGTCCTCAAACGCCGGACGGGCTGATCGGGTCTGGCCCCGGTCGTGGGTGGGCGCGTGCCCGCTTGCCGTCCTCAAACGCCGGACGGGCTGATGGGGTTGGCCACGTCCGTGGGCGGGCCGAGGACCGGCTCGCCGTCCTCAAGCGCCGGACGGGCTGGTTTTGGTGGCGTTCGGGGATTCGGCTGCGGGAGCGGGTTGAGTCGGCCCATTTACGGATGAGGTCGAGCGCTTCGGCCCGTCCGGCGTTTGAGGACGGTGAGCCGAGCTTGGATTGGTTGCGGTCGAAGGTGAGCACATCAGCCTGTCCGGCGTTTGAGGACGGTGAGGTGAGGTTGGCTCACCTGTTGATGTGGCCGACTCGACCAGCCCGTCCGGCGTTTGAGGACGGTGAGCCGAGGTGGGCTTGCCCGTGGACGTGGCCCGCCCCATCAGCCCGTCCGGCGTTTGAGGACGGCTGGTGGGAACGTGGCCCATTCGCGAACGGGGCCAAGGGCGCCGGCCCCGTTTCGGTGCGCGTTTCGCGACAGGTAGGTTGCCTACTGAGATGTGACGATGTGTCAGCTGATGAGGTGGGCGATGTTCGGCAGGAAGAAGAAGGCCCCGGTGGCGGCCGAGGGTCGGGACGTGGCGGCGTTGGTGCTTCGGGCCACGCTCGGCCCGATGTTGTTCGCGCACGGCTACAACAAGGTCGCCGGCCCCGGCGGCCTCGCCGGCACCACCGGCTGGTTCGAGTCGCTCGGTCTCCAGCCCGCCGAGGTGCACGCGCGCCTCGCGGCCGGGACCGAGATGGCGGCCGGCGTCGGCATCGTGCTCGGCGTGGCCAACCCGCTGCCGTCGGCGGCCACGGTGGGGCTGATGAGCGTCGCCGCCGCGACCGACCACAAGGGCAAGGGCTTTTTCGTGTTCAAGGGCGGCTGGGAGTACACCGCCGTGGTCGGCGGTGCCGCGGTCGCGCTGGCCGCGCTCGGCAACGGCAAGTACTCGCTCGACGCCCTGGTCGGCCGCCGGCGATCCGGCCTGCGTCCGGCGCTGTTCGCCGCCGGTGTCGGGGTGGCGAACGCCGCCCTGCTGCTCAAGCTCTGCTACAAGCCGGAGCCGGAGCCGGAGGCGAAGCCGGACGAGACGGTCGACGCGTAACACTTCGGACCGCCTCGATCACCGCGGCCCGCCCCGAACCCCTCGGGGCGGGCCGCGGTGTCCGCGCGAGCGGCTACGTTGGGGTCCTCGTTGATCCATGGGCGTCTCGAACGCCCTCGTGTGGAGGTTCTTGCTGTGCAGACGTTGCCCGAGTCCTGGCAGCCCGTGCTCGCGGAGGAGCTGGCGAAGCCCTACTACGCCGAGCTGACCGCGTACGTGGACGCGGAACGCAAGGAACACCAGATCTTCCCGCCGGAGGACGAGGTGTTCGCGGCGCTGGAGGCGACGCCGTACCAGGACGTGCGGGTGCTGGTGGTCGGGCAGGACCCGTACCACGACGACAACCAGGCGCACGGCATGTCCTTCTCGGTCCGGCCCGAGGTGCGCATCCCGCCGTCGCTGCGCAACATCTACAAGGAGATGAACGCCGACATCGGCCTGCCGATCCCCGACAACGGCTACCTGATGCCGTGGGCGCGGCAGGGTGTGCTGCTGCTCAACACGGTGCTCACCGTGCGCGCGCACGAGGCCGCCTCGCACAAGGGCAAGGGCTGGGAGAAGTTCACCGACGCGGTGATCAAGGCGGTCAACGACCGGGACGAGCCGGTGGTGTTCGTGCTGTGGGGCGGGCACGCGAAGAAGAAGATCTCGCTGATCGACACCACCAGGCACGCCATAGTGCAGGGGGCGCACCCCTCGCCGCTGTCCGCGAAGCTCTTCCACGGCAGCAAGCCGTTCTCGCAGATCGACGCCGCGCTCGAGACCATGGGGCACAAGCCGATCGACTGGACGATCCCCAACGTGAAGAAGTAGCAAAACGAGAGGCGCAAGAAAAGCGACATCCAGCGTTCCGGTTCGGTATCGGCTCGGCCGCTATCGGACCGGAAACGGGCGCCATTCGGGAATGGCCGGAAATCTCCTTGCATTGCTGCGGAATACGTGCCGGGCGCCCTTACGGTGTGGGGTTCCCCCATCCCGTGCCTCCCGAGGCGGCCCCCGTGTCCACGTCCACAGTTCGGCCCGTCACTCCCACCTCCACGCCCACCCCCACCCTCGACCTGACTCCCGGCTACGTCGCGCATCGCGGCCTGCGCGAGGAGTTGGCCCGGCTGACCGAGGTGACCCGACACCTCGATCCGGTCGACATCCTGCGCGTGCGCGCGGTCGAGGAACATCTCGCGCTGGTGCTGCGCTTCCTGCGCGCGCACCATCGCGAGGAGCACATCGTCCTGTACCCGTCGGTGCGCGCCGGTTCGCCCCGGGCCGCCCGCACCGTGACCGCCTTCCAGGTCGACCACTCGACCCTGGAGGAGGCGATGCGCCTGGTCGCCGACCGGAGCGTGCCGCTGCGGGATCGGTCGCCCGCGATCGGGCGACTGTGCGAACTGGTCGCCCGGCACAGCCTGGCCGAGGAGCACGAGCTGTTCCCGCTGATGCGGCGGCACGTGCGCGGCACGCCCGACGGGCGGATGCCGACCCGGACCGTGCGGGTCTGGGGCCGTGATCTCCCGGCCTTCGTGGCCTTCCACCTGCACCACGCCACCGGCGCCGAGCGGCGGCGGGTGCTGCGCTGGATCCCGCCGGGGACGGCGCTGCTGTGGCGGGCCGGCTGGCGGCGCGCCTACGAGCGGCGTCGGCGCGCCGCGTACGGCGGCTCCTGACGACCGGGACGGGACCGACTGTGCGCTGGGAAGGCACGCGCTAGGTCCGGTCCCGAGCCGGGTCCGTCGTGTCGCTCGGCGCGGTCAGCTCGGCCAGGAGTGCGCGGACTCGCTCGATCTCCGGGCCGGTCGGCTGTACGTCGCCGAGTGCGCGGACCAACGCGTCCAGCGCGCGGGCCGGTTCGGGCTCGGCGAGCGTGGACAGGTCGTGGATCAGCCGCAGCAGCATGATCCGCGGCGCGGCGATCTGCTCGCGGGGCAACGGGCGTTCGAAGTAGTCCTCGGCCAGATCCAGCCACAGGTTCCACAGGTCGGGCCGGGCGATCCGGGGCACCGCCATGATCGCGTCGGTCAGCGCCCGGGTGTGCCCGGCGGTGACGGTGCGGCGGATCACCGGCGCCGCGGGCAGGCGCGGTGCGGGCACGGGGCGGACGACCGGCGCGGGCGCCGGGCCGGTCGAGTCCGCCGGGTCCGCCCGGTCCGCCGGCGCCGTCCCGTCCGACCCGGATCCACCCGCCTCCGCCCCGTCCCCCCGCGGCCCCGGGAACGGCGGCGGCTCCGTCGGCCGGGTCGGCCCGGTGATCGCCGCCATCAGCTCCGTCTGCGCGTCCGCCTCGGACTTGCCGTACAACGTCCGGCGCAACAACGGCCGCAGCACGGACGGGATCTGCTCGCGCGGGACCTCGTGCACCACCAGCGGGATCAGCCGCCGACCGCTTCCGCGCAGCGCGTCGGACATCGCGGTCCACTCGACCGTGGTCCAGCGCTCCGGGACGAAGTAGGCCGGGGAGAACAGCGCGATCATGTGCCCGGCGTTGTCCAGCGCGCGGCTGACCAGCGTGGTCAGGTTCTCGCCGGTGGCCCAGTCCCAGGCGTCGAGTTCGACGTCCAGACCGGCTTGGACCAGCTGCCCCGCGACCCACTTCGCCCAATCCGTGTCCGAACCGGCGTGACTGATGAAGTAACGCACCGTCTCGCCCCCGTACTCCCCGTGATTCGCCATACGCATCAGCATGGCGCACCCGCCGGCCGGAATCGGCCCCGTCGCCGGATGTACCCGTCGTGTCGGCCGCTCACCCGGGCAGGTTGTCGATCGCCCGGCAGACCTCCTCCACGCCCTGCGTGTTGGGCAGCACGTCGTGCAGCGCACGGCACAGGCACTGCAGCGAATGGATCGGCTCCGGACCGTTGACCAGGGTCCGCAACATGTGCAGCAGCATCGAGCGCGCGTCGGTCATGTGCCGGTGCAGCAACTGGTGTTCGAGGTAGTCCTCGGACAGATCCAGCCAGATCGACCAGGTGTCCGGCGCCCGCAGTCCGCGCACCGCGAGGAACAGGTCGGCGAGGTAGACGACCTGGTTCTGCGGGATGGTCCGGGACAGCTTGGCCATGTTGCCGAAGCGCAGCAGTTCGAGGGTCACCTCCGGGGACACCAGCCCCGTCGCGAACAGCTCCGCGATCCGGGCGATCGCGGCGGGTCGGTCGCCGACGAACGCCGCGATCGCCTCGGCGGTGACCAGTTCCAGCTCGAAGCCCCGGTGCGCGTCGAGGAGCATCAGGACGGACGACTGCCGGTCCAGCGGCGGCAGATCGACCGTGCTGCCCAGGTGCCGGGCCAGCGGATCGGTACTGGTGATCAGCACGTGGCCGGGCCCGGTCGGGATCATCTCGCCGATCAGACCGGGCCGATCCACCTCGTCGAAGATCAGCAACCAGCCCTCGCGCGAACGCAGTTCGTGCTTGGGACCGACGGTCTGGCCGACCCGCCCGCCGAGCTCGGCCAGTTGTCCGAGCACGCGGTGCAGGAAGGCGACGCCGCTCTCGGTGGGGCGGGCGGCGCAGTCGAACCACCACACCACGTCGTACAGGTGCCGGTGCCGGTAGGCGTATTCGCGGGCCAGGTGCGTGGTCCCCAGGCCGGGCAGGTCGTCCTGAGGACGCAGCACCACCCGATGTTCGACCTGCATCAGCGCGCGCAGGTCCGCGAGGGTGTTGTCGCGGCCGTAGAACCGCCCTCTGGTGCCCGGGACGTGCCACACCGGCGGATTGTCGGTGGGCGAGCGCGGCGGGGGCGGAGGCGCGGCCCTGGGCGGCGGCGGGGCGATCACGGGCGGCGTGTTCGCGGGCGGCGGCACGTTCGCGGACCCGGGCGGGGGGCCGGGTACAGGCGCGGACCCGGGCCCGGGCACGGGCGCGTTCGTGGGCGGCCGGTCCGGCCTGGGCGGGCGCGGCGGCGGGGATATCGGGTCCGACACGGTCAGGAGAACCCCGTATTCCGCGCGGGAAGCGGCGCGAACCGGTGCACCGCGGCCACGAGCAGATCGCGTTGGCCGACCGCGTCCGCCTCGGTCAGGTCGACCGGCGACACGCCGCGGAACATCGACGGCACCTGGGTGTGACCGACGACTATGGGCAGCAGCCGACCGCCCGCGTCCCCGTCGCCCAGCGCCTCCTCCCACTCGTCCATCGCCAACCGGCGCGCCTCGAAGTAGTGCTCGGAGAACAGCGCGAGCACGTGCTCGCCCATCCCGCGCGCGCGGGCCATCGCCTTGCCGAAGCTCTCGCCCGCGCTCCAGTCCCAGCGGCTCAGCGACACCCGGTAGTCCTCGAACGTGAGCACCTCGCTGACCCAGTCGGCCCAGGCCAGGTCGTTGCCGACGTAGCTGATCACCAGGTCGGTGCGGGCCGGGGGGACCGGCTCCAGGATCGGCAGCCGCCGCGGCACCTCGGGCATCGTGCGCGAGGACCCGTCGTGGCTGCCGAACATCGGCTCCACCTCGTTTGCCTCGGCCGCGTTCAGCGGCGCCAGGCGATGGCGCAGCGCCGCGGCCACCCGATCGGCCACGGTGCGAACCGCGCGGACGTAGCCGAGATCGCGGATGCCGCCGAGCCGCAACATGTCGAACACGCTCGGCCCGCGACCGGGCGCGGGGATCCCGACCGGCCACTCGATCGGGCCGACCGCGGGCGGCACGGGTTGTTCGATCGTGGTCCACGGTACGGCGATCAGGTTCGGCGCCGAGACGCCCACGATCGACTCGTGTCGACGCAACCGGTCGGTGAACACCGCCCAGTCGCGCCCACAGTCCAGGTCCTCGAAGTAGTCGTCGGAACACAGCGCGACCATCGCGCGCGCCTGGGCGGGCGGATCGCCATCGGGCGTCTGGATCGGACCGAAGGTCGGTTGCAGCCGGATCGCCGCCCGCACCCGGTCCATCCCGCGCCGCAGTTCCGCCTCGACGTCGTCGTGGAAGCGGGCAGCCCATTTGGGATCACGGTCGGCGACGTGACTCGTGAAGAAGTCGTAGTCCACCAAGCGACCCCCGGATCGTGCACCGTACAAAAGGACGGCCCAGCGATACCCGCGACCGCGCCGCGGGTCTGGCAAGTGCCGCCCCATGCCGGTCGTTCGCGTGTACGACTCTGCCCACACAGAGCATCGCGCAGATCGACCCGGCCCGGCTAGTATAGGAAGGCTTGTGTAATCGTGGCGATACGTTCCGCACTCGAATGTACGGTTTCACTCGGACGGCACGCCCGAACGCTACCGGGCCGGACGGGCGAGACGAACCCGGCATCCGGCGACGCGGGGGAAACGGGGGTCCTGCGGATGCAACGAGAGCGCGGTGACGTGGAGTCGGCTCTGCCCGACCTCGACGGGCTCTGTCTCGACGACCTGGATCACCTGCCGGCCTCGGTGCTGGCCTCGGCGCTGCGCCGACTGGTCCACGAGTCCGAGGAGCCCTCGGAGGCGGTGGTCGCGGGGTTCACGAGCGTGGTGGATCCGGTGCTCGTCGAGGCGGAGTTCGACTCCCGGGGCGGAAACGACCGTGCCGGGGGTCCCCGGGCGGACGGGAGCGGCACCGTTCGGGCCTGACCGTGGGAGGTCCGATGCACGAAGCGATTCCGTTTCGGCAATTCGTGGTCAAGATCGCGGCACGATGCGATCTCGCGTGCGATCACTGTTATGTGTACGAACTCCGGGACCAGAGTTGGCGCGAGCGCCCCCGAGTGCCGACCGACGCGACCGTCGGCGCGCTCGGCGCCTGGTTGCGCGCACACGCCGAGCGGGCCGGCCTGCGGGTGCTCGACATCGTGCTGCACGGCGGCGAACCGCTGCTCGCGGGACCGGACCGGATCGACCGGATCGCGCGCGAGCTGCGCGCCGCGCTCGCGGGTGTGGCCGAGTTGCGGATCACCATGCAGACCAACGGAGTTCGCCTGGACGAACGCTGCGCCGAGGTGCTGCTCGCGCACCGGATCCGGGTCGGCGTCTCGCTGGACGGCGACGCGCTCGCGCACGACCGGCACCGTCGCCACGCGGACGGACGCGGCAGCCACGCCGAGGCGGTCCGGGGCATCGCGCTGTTGCGCCGGCCGCGCTACCGGCCCTTGTACGGCGGCCTGTTGTGCACCATCGACCTGGGCAACGACCCGGTGGCCACCTACGAGGAACTGCTCTCGCACGCCCCGCCGATGCTCGACCTGCTGCTGCCGCACGCCACCTGGGAGTTCCCGCCGCCGGGCGCGCGCGAGGGCGAAACCCCTTACGCGGACTGGCTGATCGCGGTCTTCGACCGCTGGTACGGGGCGGCGGTGCGGGAGACGCGGGTGCGGATCCTGGAGGACCTGGTGGATCTGACCCTGGGCCGGGACGTACAGAGCGAGGTCCTGGGCCTGGGCCCGCCGGGCTCCGTGGTGGTGGAGACCGACGGCACGTTCGAACGCGAGGACTCGCTCAAGTCCGCCTACGACGGCGCGGCGGCCACCGGGCTCGACGTGTTCCGGCACGACCCGGCCACCGTGCTGGCCGCCCCCGCGTACGCCCGCGCGGCGCTCGGTGTGGCCGGGTTGAGCGCGACGTGCCGGCGCTGTCCGGTCGTGCGCACCTGCGGCGGCGGCCTGCGGGCGCACCGCTATCGCCCCGACAACGGCTTCGACAATCCGTCCGTGTACTGCGCCGACCTGCGCGCGCTGATCGACCACGTCGGCGCCCGCGTGCGCGCCGATGTCCGTGCCCTGGTGGCCGATTCGAGGAGTCGCGGATGATCGGGACACATCGGCTCACCGGCCCGGCCTTCGATCGACTCGCCGCCGGGCAGGGTGACTTCGCGGCCGTGTCCGCACTCGCCCGGGCGCAGGAGAGCCGCCGCCTGCTCCAGGTGTACGCGGTGGTCGCCACCGCCCGCGAGCGCCTGCCGAGCGCGCGCACCGCGCACCTCATCGACGCCCACGACCTGCTCGCGCACGTCCAGCGCACCGCGCCGGAGGCGGCGCGGACCGTGCTGATGCACCCGTACACCGGCGCGTGGGCGATGCGCGGCCTGCTGCGCCTGGGCCGGACCGACCTCGACCCGGCCGCCCCCGATCTCGACGAACTCCTGGGCCACCTGGGCTCGATCGCGGCGGCGGCGGCACTGCGCGGGGATCCCGAACACGGTCCGCCCGGCCGGGTCGAGCTGAGCGCGGTCGGCGGCTGGGTGTATCTGCCCACGCTGGGGCGGGTGCGGGTGGCCGCGGACGCGGGTCGGATCGCGCTGACCGGGCGCCAGTGGTCGGTCGGCAGCCGGCTGGTCTCGCGCCGACAGGCCAACCGCAGGTGTTCCGCCACCGCCGCGGGGCTGAGCGCGACGCTTGCGATCGAGGACGTCGACCCCTATCGCGACGTGCATCGCTGGCAGCCGAGCGCACGTCTGACGGCTCGCCAAGTATCCTTGCTGCAACGGAATTTCGCCTCCGCCTGGGATCAGCTGGCACACTCTCACCGGGCCTACGCGGCCGGCCTGCCGGCGGCGTTGACCACGCTGGTCCCGGTGGTGGGCGAGCCCGGCGTCAGCCTCAGTTCGTCGTCGCGGTACGCGTTCGGGGGTCTCGCGCTCACGCCCGAGGTGGGCCCGACCACCCTGGCCGTCACGCTCGTCCACGAGTTCCAGCACAACAAGCTCGGCGCGATGCAGGACATCACGAATCTCTCGACACGTTCGAGCGCCCGGTACCGGGCGCCCTGGCGGTTGGACCCCCGACCGGTGGGCGCGCTCTTGCAGGGCGCCTACGCCCATCTGGGGATCGCGGATTTCTGGCGGGTTCGCCGGCACGCCGTCACGGGAGAGGAGCAGGATCGGGCACAGGCCGAGTTCGCCGTACACCGCGAGCACGTCACCGAGGCGATCGCCACGTTGCGCGAGTGCGGTGAACTGACGCCGGACGGCGCACGTGTGGTGGATGCCATGGCGGGCACGGTGCGGTCGTGGTGGCGCGAGGACGTACCGGCCGAGGCGGCGCGCCGTGCGGCCGAACGGGTGCGCTCGGGGCATCGGGCCTGGGTCGCGCGCAACGGCGACCGGGGTCGGCGCGGTACCCGCGAGCGGGTCGTGGACGCGGGCGGAACGACACGAAACGAAAGATGAACATGAGATTACCTGATGTAACGAGGAGTAACGTCGCGTGATGGACTCGGGTAGCCTGGGAACAACGAGTGACCGCGGGGGAGGGCAAGCCCACGCGCGTCGCGACGAAGTGCCGACATCAGGGGTCGAGATGACACCAGTCTTCTTCACGAGTCGGTCGTGCGGCGATGAGCGGGCCTATGTCGAGCGTTTCCACGCCGATCTCGAACAGGCGGTCGCCGCCCGGCTGTCCCAGGGGGGCGGTGCGCGCGGTGTGCTGCCCTCGTGTACCGGTTCCGGTGTGGGCGCCACGCCCGAGGCGCTGGCCTGCTCGGTTCCCGCCGCCGTCGTGCTGGCGTCGCCCGACTACCTCGCCGATCCGCGCGCCATGCGCGAATGGGCCGTACTGGCCGAACGGGTGCGCGGACACCGGGCGCACACCGGCCGACACGTGGACGCGGTGGTCACCGTGCGCTGGCGGGCCACCGACTCCCCACTCGACGGGCAACCGAGGCCCGACTTCGGCGCCGAGAACGACTACGGCCCCATCTACGCCCGCCAGGGCCTGTTCGACCTGATGCGCCTGGAGGGGCACTCGGCCGACTATCGACATCTGGTCGCCCAGTTGGCGCGCGTGCTGGTCGCGGCCGAACGTGCCCCGCTGCGCCCGCTGCCGGCGGCCGAGGCGCGAGAGTTGTTCCCGACCGTGCGCGTCGAACCCAGCCCGAGCCCGCCACCCGCGCGTACCGCGTTCGGGGCCTCCGCGCCGTTCGCCACCGCCTTCCGGGGGCTGCCCGCCCGCGCTCGCGCCGGCTTGGACGCGGCCGCCCGACCCCGCTGGATCACGGCCCGACACAACCCTCGCCGCCCACTGCTGTGGGGACCCGGCGGCGACGTTGAGGAGAACTGAAGCGATGAGCGACAACCCAGCGGGCCCACCGGGAACCGTCGTCACGTTCTACTCGTACAAGGGCGGCACCGGCCGCACGATGGCGCTGGCCAACGTGGCCTGGATCCTGGCTTCGCGAGGCAAGCGTGTGCTCGTGGTGGACTGGGACCTGGAATCCCCCGGCCTGCACCGCTACTTCCACCCCTACCTGATCGACAAGCGGCTCGAGGACACGCGCGGCGTGCTCGACATGATCCGCGCCTTCGCCAAGGTGGTCGGCTCCGAGGCCAGTACCGACGCGATGATCGAGGCGAGCCGGATCGCGGAGAGCCGGGTGGACGGCTGCGCGGTCAAGGTCGACCGCGACTTCCCCGACGGCGGGCTGATCCGCTTCCTCGGCCCGGGCCGGCAGAACCACGAATACGCGGCGACCCTCGCCGGCTTCAACTGGGCCGACTTCTGCGAGAGCCCACACGGCATCGGCTTCCTGGACGCGCTGCGCGAGGACATGCGCGCGTCCTACGACTACGCCCTGATCGACAGCCGCACCGGCCTCAACGACATCGCCGGCATCTGTACCACCCTGCTGCCCGACACCGTGGTGGACGGCTTCACCCTCAACGAGCAGGCCATCGACGGCGGCGTCAACGTGGCCCGCTCGATCGCCCGGCAGGCCGAGCGCCCGCTGCGCATACTGCCCGTGCCGATGCGCGTCGAGGACGACGAGAAGGACAAGCTCGAAGCCGGCCGCGACCACGCGCGCGAGCGCTTCGCCGAATTCCTCGCGGAATACTCCGAGGCGGAGCGCACCAAGTACTGGGGCGAGGTGGAGATCCCGTACAAGGCGTTCTACGCCTACGAGGAGACCCTGGCCACCCTGGGCGACCGGCCCCTTCAGGAGGGCAGCCTGCTCGCCGCGTACGAACGGCTGACCGGTGTGCTCACCGAAGGCGCGATCACCCGGCTCGACCCCGTCGAGGAGGGCGAGCGCCGCCGCGAACTGCGCCGCTTCGAGCGCATCCGGTACACCGCCCCGGTCACCGTGCGCATCCTCTACAGCGCCCGCGACCGCATGTGGGTCGACTGGGTACGCGCCCAACTGATCGCCGCCGGCACCCAGGTGGTCGGCACCGGAGGCAGCGACACGCCGCTGGAGCGGTTGGAGGACGTGGACAGCGTCGTGGTGCTGTCCTCGCCCGACTCGCTGCCCAGCCGGGCCTGGACCGCGATGCGCACCGCGCTGCGCCGGCTCGCCTCGGCGGATCGGGTGGGCGTGGTCACGCTGCGGGTGGACGACGGGCTCGACCTCGACCCGGGCGTGGGCGACACGGTCTCGCTCTCCGCACTGTCCGAGGAGCACGCGCGCACCGCGCTGCTGGCCGCGTTCGGCCGCACCCCCTCGGAGGTGCCGCCGGCGGAGGGCCCCCGCTTCCCCGGCACCAAGCCCAGGGTGTCCCAACTGCTGCCCCGGCACTCGGCCTTCACCGGGCGCGACGACATCCTCGAACGGCTGCGCGACCAGTTGGCCAAGGGCGCCACCGCGGTGCTGCCCCAGGCCCTGCACGGCCTGGGCGGCGTCGGCAAGACCCAGGTCGCGCTGGAGTACGCGCACCGCTTCGCCGCCGACTACGACATCATCTGGTGGGTGTCCGCCGAGCAGGCACAGGGCGTCGCCGCGCAACTGGCCCGACTGGGCGTCCGGCTCGACCTGTCCACCGGGGAGAACGTGGGCGACGCGGCGGCCACGGTGCTCCAGAGCCTGCAACAGGGCGAGCCCTACGACCGCTGGCTGGTGATCTACGACAACGCCGACGAGCCCGCCTCGCTGGCCCACCTGATGCCGCAGGGCAGCGTCAACGGCCACGTCCTGGTCACCTCGCGCAACGACCTGTGGGCGCGCAGCGCCCGCCCGCTCGAAGTACCGGTGTTCCGCCGCGACGAGAGCGTCGCGCTGCTCCAGCGCCGGGTGCCGGCACTGACCGAGGCCGACGCGCAGAAGGTCGCCACCGCGCTGGGCGACCTGCCGCTGGCGGTCGAACAGGCGGGGGCCTGGCTGGCCGAGTCGGCGATGCCGGTCGAGGACTACCTGGAGCGGGTGAACACGCGGGTCACCGCGATCCTGGAGGAGGGGCAGCCGCCGGACTACCCGACCACCGCCGCCGCGACGTGGACCGTCTCCCTGGACGAGCTGAAGGAACGGCAGCCGGCCGCGGTGCGCTTGCTGGAGTTGTGCGCCTACCTGTCGCCCGACTCCATCTCGATGCGGCTGCTGCGCTCGCGCGAGGTGCTCCAGGAACTGATCCGGGTGGACAGCTCGCTCGGCGACACGCTGTTGTTGTCCCGGATCTTCCAGCAGCTGGGTCGATACGCGCTGGCCCGGGTGGACCGGGGCGCGGACACCATCCAGGTGCACCGCCTCGTCCAGGCGGTGCTGCGAGACCAGATGCCGGCCGAGGACGACGCCGCCCGGCGCGCCCGAACCCTGGAGATCCTGGCCGCGAACGCCCCCGGCGACGTGGACGACCCGGCGAACCAGGAGGCGTACGAGGAGCTGTACAAGCACCTCGTGCCCTCACGCGCCCTGGAGAGCGACTCGGAGGCCGTGCGCCGCTGGATCGTCGAGCAGGTCCGCTTCGCCTGGCGCTCCGACGACTGGGAGTTCGCCCAGTACATCGCCGAGGTCGCGCTGGACCGCTGGCGCGCGCGATTCAGTCGGCACGACCCGCTGACGCTGCGGATGTGCACCCAACTGGCGAACGTGTACCGGTCCCAGGGCAAGTACCGCAAGGCGTACGACCTGGACCGGGCCACCCTGGAGGCGCAGCGCTCGGCACTGGGACCGGACCACCCGCACACCCTGATCACCGGGCGCGGCTACGGCGGCGACCTGCGTTCGCTCGGCCGCTTCGAGACCGCGCTCGAATCGGACCGGGAGAACTACCGGCGGTTCAGCGAGGTATTCGGCGAGGACACCAACGACGCCCTGCTCGCGGCCAACAACCTCGGCGTCTCGCTGCGCCTGACCGGTCGCCTGGAGGAGGCGCGCGAGGTGCACCAGACCGCCTACGACTGGCGTCGGCGGATCCAGGGCGAGGAGCACCCGCGGACGTGCTTCCTGGCCAACCAGGTCGGCCAGGACCTCCGTGAGCTGGGCGACTACGCGGGCTCGCGGGCGGTGCTGCAACGCACGCTGGCCCTCGAGGAGGCCAACGGTCGGGTCCGGGACGCGCTGCGCACCTCCAAGAACCTCGCGGTGACGATCCGGCAGACGGGGGACGCCCGCTACGCCAGGTCGCTGGACAGCGACACGCTGGAGAAGTACCGCGCCTTCCTGAGCCCGACCCACCCCGACATGCTGGCCTGCGCGCTCAACCTCGCGGCCGACCACCGCGCGATGGGCAACAACGAGCAGGCCCTCGAACTGGCCCAGGACACCTATCAGGGCTATCGGGAGCAGTTCGGCGGGCAACACCCGTTCACCTTCGGATGCGGCAGCAACCTGTCGAGCTACCTGCGGGCGGTCGACCGGCTCGAAGAGGCGCTGGCGCTGGGGCGCAGGTGTATCGAGGGTCTGCGCGAAGCGCTGGGCGACAAGCACCCGTTCACCCTCGCGGCCGCGGTGAACCACGCGAACAACCTCTATCGGGCGGGCGAGGTCGACGAGTGCGCCGAACTCGACCGGGTCACCTACGAGCGGTACGAGGAGCTGCTGGGCGCGGAGCACCCGCACACCCTGGTGGCGGCCTGCAACCGCGTGCACAGTCTGCGTGAGATCGGTCGTCGGGAGGAGTCCCTCGACTGGCTCACCCGCACCGAGCGGGCGTGTCGACGCAAGCTCGGCGACGAACACCCGATCACCCAGGGGCTGCGCGAGCACCGCCGACTGGAGACCGACATCGAGGTGCCGCCGACCTGATCGGCGCAGCTCCCACGATCACCCTCCGGGCCGGTCCGACCTCGTGTCGGGCCGGCCCGGCCGTGTTCGGGGGCGGGGGCGGTTGGAGGGGCCGCGACACGCCGGGGCAGGCCGGGGACACGCCGGGGCAGGCCGGGGACACGCCGGGGACAGGTCGTCACACCGCGCGACTCGCCGCGACTCGATGAGCAGAAGTGTGACACTTTGCACCTTTGTCGACACTTTCTGTTAGTTTTTGTGCCGGTGACACATGCACGCACGTTCCGCCGTTCCCACCGGCACTCTTCGCGCTGTCCCGAAATCGGCGCGGCCGTTCCGTCCCCTGCGCTCCCGAGCGCGCCTCCCGAGGAGTCACCCCCATGGCCTTGTCCATCTCCACCGTCCTCCTGCTGGGCGTCATCGTCTTCATCTTCATCCGCAAGGGCGGCATGCGAATCCCGCACGCGATCGTGTGCGCGCTGCTCGGGTTCTATCTGGCGAGCACCTCGATCGCGCCGAGCATCCACAGCAGCGGCAAGAGCGTCGCGAACCTGCTGAGCAATCTGAACTTCTGATCGCGGCGGTCACCCGAACCGGCCCGGCGGCAGCTCCGCCGGGCCGGTCTTCGCCGTTTCGGCAGCGGGCCCGAGGGGCGGCGGGGCCTCGGGTGACGGCAGCACCTCGGGTGATGGACAAAGGAGGGCGGCATGGCGGACACGGGCGCGGTCGGGACACCCCTGGTGGTCGTGGGCATCGACGGTTCGGAGCACGGCGATCGGGCGCTGGCCCGGGCCGCGGAGGAGGCCGCCCACGCGGGCGCGCTGCTGCGAGTGGTGCACGCGATCCGGGTGCCGATGGCCACGCCCGGGTTCGAGCCGGTGGAGCCGAACGAGGACACCCGGCGCGCCGCCGAGGAGCTGGTCCGCGACGCCGCGGCGGCGGCGCTGCGCCGTTGTCCGAACCTGGCCGTCGACGCCCGGGTGGGCTACGGCCTGCCGGGCGACGCGCTGCTCGCGGCGGCCGAGGGGGCGATGTTGCTGGTCGCCGGATCGCGTGGGCGAGGTGGGTTCGTCGGGCTCCTGCTCGGCTCGGTGTCGCGGCATCTGGCGGCCCGTACCGAGTGTCCGCTGCTGATCGTGCGCGGCGAGCACGGGGCGGCGGGCGGCGGGGCCGGGGCGGGCGGTGCGGATGTACTGCTGGGCGTCCAGGGCGACGGCGACGGCCGGGCGGTGTCGGCCGCGTTCGAGGCGGCCCGGGATCGGGGGCTTCCGGTGCACGCGGTGCACGCGTGGAGTTGGCCCGGATACGCGGGCCTGGCCGGGCCGAGCGAGGCGGACATGCGTGCGGTCGCCGAGGTGCACGCGACGGCGCTCGGGCAGGCGTTGGCGGCGGCGCGCGAGCTGTTCCCCGACGTCGAGGTGCGCGCGGAATCGGTCATGGCGGACGCCGCGGCCACGCTCGTCGAGGCGTCGGCCGGCAGCGCGCTGGCCGTGGTCGGCGTCCGGCGCCGACGCGGCCCGCTGCGGCACTGGGTCGGCCACGTCGCGACGGCCACGATCGAGCACGCGCGGTGCCCGGTCCTGGTGGTGCCGCAGCACTGACCGCGGGCCCGCTTCGGTTCTCGGACCGCGTTCCATCAATGATTCAATCAGCGATTGAAAATGCCGGCGGTTCGTGGTTTGGTGCCTGCCGTGACCGCACAATCCCGGGCCCGGCTGCTCGACGAGGCCGAACGGCTCTTCCTCGCCCAGGGCTACGACAGGGTCTCCGTGCGGGCGGTCAACGCCGCCGCGGGGATGAATCCGGCCGCCGTGCACTACCACTTCGGCTCCAAGCGGGACCTGGTGGTCGCGCTGCTGCAACAGCGCCTGGGCCCGCTGTGGGCCGAACCGCTGGCCGAGCTGGACCGGGCCCGGGCGGCCGGGTGGACGCCCACCGTCGCCGAGGTGGTCACGGTGATCGTCGAACCGTTCGACCGGCTGGCCCGGGAGCCGAGCGGGCCGATGTTGCTGCAACTGCTCGCCCGGACCGTGCTGTCCGGGCGGGAACTGCCCTGGGACGACCCGTGGTTCCGGCACCGGCCCTGGCGCGAGCTGCTGGCCGGCGCCCGTCCGGACCTGGGCGAGCGGGAGATCGCGGACCGCTGGCGGCTCGCCTTCGACCTGCTGCTCCAGCTCTACGGCCAACCCGTGGCCGACGTGTTCGTCCCCCCGCCCGCCGCCACGATCGTCGCCGCCTTCGTCACCGCCGGCCTGGACGCCCCGCGCCCGGCCGATCCGTCCCGTCCCGAACGAGGTGCCCCGTGATACCCGACGTCTTCGCCCCCGCCAAGCTCGGCCCGCTCACGCTGCGCAACCGGGTCATCAAGGCCGCCACGTTCGAGGGCGCCACCCCGGACGCCCTGGTCACCGACGACCTGATCGAGTACCACCGCCGCCCCGCCGCCGGCGGCATCGGGATGACCACCGTCGCGTACTGCGCGGTCGCCCCCGAGGGCCGCACCGACCGGCACCAGATCTGGATGCGGCCCGAGGCGGTGCCGGGGCTGCGCCGGCTCACCGACGCGGTGCACGCCGAGGGCGCGGCGGTCTCCGCCCAGATCGGCCACGCCGGCCCGGTGGCCAACGCCGCCTCCAACGGCCGGCCGGCTCTGTCCGCGGGTCGGATGTTCAACCCGCTGGGCATGCGCACCACGCTGGCCGCCGGCGAGCGGGACATCGCCCGGATCACCCGCGCGCACGCCGAGGCCGCGCTGTTCGCGATCGAGGCCGGGTTCGACGCGGTGGAGATCCACCTGGGCCACAACTACTTCGCCAGCGCCTTCCTCAGCCCCAAACTCAACCATCGCAAGGACGCGTACGGCGGCTCGCTCGCCAATCGCGCCAAAGTCGCGCGCGGGGTGTGTCGCGCGGTGCGCGACGCGGTGGGCGACCGGATCGCGGTGACCGCCAAGCTCAACATGGAGGACGGCGTCCCGGGCGGGATCTGGCTGGACGAGAGCATCCAGACCGCGCGCTGGTTGGAGGAGGACGGCTCGCTGGACGCGCTGGAGCTGACGGCGGGCAGTTCGCTGCTCAATCCGATGTACCTCTTCCGCGGCGACGCCCCGGTGCCGGAGTTCGCCGCGACCTTCCCGCAGCCGCAACGTACGGGGGTCAAGCTGATCGGCAAGCGCATCCTGCGGTCCTACCCCTACGAGGAGGCCTATCTACTGGCCTCCGCCCGGCAGTTCCGAGCCGAGTTGAAGCTGCCGCTGATCCTGCTCGGCGGCATCACCAACCGGGACACGATGGATTCGGCGATGGCCGAGGGCTTCGAGTTCGTGGCGATGGGCCGCGCGGTGCTGCGTGAGCCGGACCTGGTCAACCGCATCGCGGCCGAGCCGAAGACCCGGTCGTTGTGCGTGCACTGCAACAAATGTATGCCGACGATCTACAGCCGTACCCGCTGCGTGCTGATCGAGCCGGAGGCGTAACCGCGGGTGTGGCCGGGCGGCGGCCGTGCTTCCACTTCCGTGCTCCGCGGCGGGGGCCACCGCGCCGCGCACCGGTGCGGTAAGGGGCGCCGGGGGGCCCCCCCCCCCGCCCCCCGCCGGGGGGGGCGACCCCCCCCC